>CANRDZ010000001.1 GCA_947629465.1 uncultured Bacilli bacterium
AAAAAAGTTCAAGAAACACCGATAAATCCTTTATTTATGGTATATAGCAAATTGAACTTTTTTATGTTATAATTTTTTTGAAGCTGATAAAGAAGGAGTAAATATGGAAAAAAAGAAAAAAGAAATTGTTAAAATGTTACTTAATCAAAATTTAGAAGAGAAAGATGAAGAAGAAATTTTTGATCTTTTAATTAATAATCCAATAACAATAGATGTAGATAAAGAAAATGATAAAAAGATGACTTTGGGAGATAAAGTAGCAGATAAATTTTCTGAAATAGCTGGAAGTTGGACATTTATTATTTTGTTTTGTGTTTTTTTAGCAATATGGATTATTATAAATAGTCTATTAGCTAGTAAAGCAATAGATCCATATCCATTTATATTATTAAATTTATTATTGTCTTGTTTAGCATCATTGCAAGCTCCAATTATTATGATGAGTCAAAATAGACAAGCTAAAAAAGATACAATTAGAAATAAAAATGATTTTCATACTGATTTAAAAAGTGAATTAATTTTGGAATCTTTGCATGATGATTTAGAAAAAATACTTCAAAATCAAAAAGTAATTATGAAATATATAAAAAATATTGATGAAGATAAATCTAAATAATTTGAATTATTTTTATAAAATAATATTAAATTAGTTATTTTTATAGAAATATAATAAAAAATAATTTATAATTATTAAAGGAGGGTATGATGAGGCGATTTTTATTTAGTTTCTTTTTATGCTTTTTGCTACTGCCAATTGGAGTTAATGCTAAATATAATGCAACTAATCTAGATGAAGCCTTAAACGACGAAGTTATTGTTCATGATTTTTCTAATTATAAAGAAACTGATGATCAAGTAATTATTTATTTATTTAGAGGTAATGGATGTCAACATTGTCGAGCTTTCTTAAAATTTTTAAATAGTATTGTTCCTGATTATGGAAAATATTTTAAGTTAGAATCTTATGAAATATGGGATGAGAAAAATAAAGATAATAAAGCTTTACTTAATGATGTAGCCATTCATATGGGGTATGATCCCACAAATAATTTTGGTATACCTTTTATAATTATTGGTGATAAAGTTTTTGATGTTTATTCTAGTAATTATGATAATGAAATTAAAAGTACTATTATTAGGGAATATCAAAAAAAAGATAGATATGATGTATTAGTCGATATGAAAATTAAAAAAGGTAAATCAAAAATAAATTTTGCAAATATTTTAAAAATAATTTATGGTTTATCAATAAGTGGAATTTTAGTAATAAGTATAATAAATTTTAATAAATTAAAAAAAATTAATTTAAATATAGAAAATATGTTAAATAGTGGAAGGAAGTAAAAAATGAAAAAAATAATTTTAATAGTAATGATAACATTAAGTTTATTATTAGTTGGTGGTTGTGATAAAAAAGAGGTTATGACAGATACAGATGCAATTAAATTTAAAGAAGAATATGAGTCTTTAAATGGGGAAAGTAATAGTTCTGGGAAAAAATATCGTGAAGTTAGTATAAGTTCTGAAAATCCAATTGTATATGCTACTGCAAATGATATAGTTAAAAAAATAGATAATAAAGAATCTTTTATTGTTTACTTTGGATTTAAATCTTGTCCTTGGTGCCGTAGTATGCTTGAAACTTTATTAAAAGTTGCTGAAGCTGAAAAAATAGATAAAGTATATTATGTAGATATATATGAATTAAGAGATACATACACTTTAGATGGAGATAAACCAGTTAAAAGCAAAGATGGTGGTGAAGGCTATACTGATTTATTAGATAGATTAAAAGATGTTTTAAGTGATTATACTTTAACTAATGAAAAAGGTAAAACTATAAAAGTTGGTGAAAAAAGAATTTATGCTCCAAATATAGTAAGTGTAGTTGAAGGCGTTGCTCAAAAATTGACAACAGGTATAAGTGATTTACAAACTGATAGTTATATGGATTTAACGGATGAAATGAAAACGGAAATGTATGAAAAAATAGATTGTGTATTTGATTGTTTAGAGAAAAAAGCTTGTACACAAGGTTGTTAGTAATAAATAATAGAAAGAGATGAATTAATGGCAAAAAAAATCATTAGCATAAGTTTAATAATATTTACATGTTTGTTATTAGTTGGATGTAATAATAATGATTTTACTGAAGGAATAATTGAAGGTTATGAATATAAAGAAACAGATAATATAAGTAATTATGTAAAAATGGTTACTAATCAAAATAAAGTAGTTTTGATTGAATTATATCCTTCAATTGCTCCGATTACAGTTTCTCATTTTCAAGAGTTAGTTCAAGAAAAGTTTTATGATAATTTACTTTTTCATCGGGTTGTTCCCGGATTTGTTATTCAAACTGGTTCTCCTGATGGAACAGTATATTCAAGTTATGGTGATTCTATAAAAGGAGAATTTAAAAACAATGGAGTGGAAAACAATTTAAAACATGAAGAAGGAGTATTATCAATGGCTAGAAGTAATGATATGGATTCTGCTAGTAGTCAATTCTTTATTTGTGTTAATAACAATGAAAATTTGAAATATTTAGATGGTAATTATGCTGCCTTTGGAAAAATTATTGCTGGTTATGATGCCATAGTAGAAATATCCCAAGTTAAAACGGATGACAATGACAAACCTCTTACTCCCCAAAAAATAAAAACTTTAAGATTTGTTGAAATAACAAATAAATAACGTAGATAATTTATAGGCGGTAAAAATGGAAAGAAAAAATAAAATTATTTTAATTGGAATAATTGTTTTAACTGTTTTAGTATTAATTGTTTGTGGTTATTTGTTAAGTGTTAAAAATAATGTTTTAAAAGATAGTGATAGATTTAGAATAGAATATATGGAATTAAATGATAAAACTAATAATGATTCATATCCAGTAGTAAATATTAGTGAAAATAATACTATTAAATATATAACTTCTAATGAAGCTGTAAATTTAATTTCTCAAGGCACAGGTGTTATTTATTTTGGCTTTAATAGTTGTTTTCAATGTCGACTTTTAGTGGAAACACTTTTAAATAAAGCTAGCCAATTAAATGAGACAATTTATTATTTGAATATAGAAAATATTAGATCAGAATTTGCAATTTCTGATGATGAATTAATAAATACTAAAAAAGGTAGTCAAGAATATTATAAAATTTTGGATCTATTGGATGAATATTTAGATGAATATTATTTAACTGATAATAATTTTAATGATTATGATACTTTTGAAAAAAGATTACAAGCTCCAACATTGTTAGCTATAAAAAATGGGGAAGTAACAGATATTCATGTAGGTACAGTTGAAGAAGAAAACATTTCTGATGGTCTTAAAAATGAGCAATTAAAAGAGTTAGAAAAAATTATTGAAAATTTAATTATTAGTAAAAATTGATATTAATATTTAAAAAAATTTGATATAATGAAAAAGAAATAATAAGGGTGAATTATTATGGCAAAGAAAAAAACTAAAATTGAATTAGAAAATATTGAATTAAAACCACAAGTTATTGGATATACTTATAAAAAGAAATCTAATCTTGGAAGAGTTACATTTATTTTTATTTGTTTTGTTTTAGTTATTTATTATATAAATGATATTAGTGTGTATATTAATAATTTATTAGGTAAAAATACTGCTGAAACTATTCAGAATAATACTACTTCTAATAAAGATAAAGAAGATGTTCCAGGGGAATCTAAAAATATTGTTTATAATGTTTTTAGTGAAGATTTAGCAATAACAGAAAATAATTTAGTATTAAATAATTTTAAATTAGCTGATAAAGTTTTATCTTTTGACGCTAATAATAATACTAATACAATGATTGATTTGACAAATAAAAAATATTTTTTAGAAATTTATACGCAAGGTAAAACTTTGCTTAAAAGAATGAAAATAGATTTTAATAATATAAATGCTAATTCTAAAATAAGTTTAATGTTTGATGTCGATAGTGAATTTTATTATATTGCAATAGTGGAAAAAACTATTGATGATTATCCACAACCTTCTTTCACTCAAACGAATGGTATTATTAATTTTACTTGCAAAAAAGGAAATGAAGAAATTAATTATAATTTTCAAGATAATAAATTAACTGCAATTAAGCATACAATAGTTGATAATAATATTAATGATAGTGATTATTCTTCTAGATATTTATCTTATCAAAATAAAGTACGTGAATATAATAATTTAAATGGTGTTAATGCTGCTTTTGATGGAACAGTTAATGGTTTTAAAGTAACAATTTCTATTGCTTTAAGTAGTTTAGAAGAAAAATTAAGTGAAAAATATTATTTTCAATCTGAAACGACACCTAGAATAGTAAATTTTGAAATGGAAACTTATGGATTTAAATGCCAACAATAAGGTGATTTATGAATATACAATTAGAAGATTTTGAAGGACCTTTTGATTTACTTTTACATTTAATAAAAGTCTCTAAAATGGATATATATAATATTAATATTAAAGATATAATTGATCAATATTTAATGTTTATTAATGATCATAAAGATGATATAGATATATCTAGTGAATATTTAGTTATGTCATCAGAACTAGTTCATTTAAAAAGTAAAATGTTAGTAAATAAAAATGATTTTGATGAAGAAGGGGAAGATGAATATTTAATTAAGAGTGAAGAGGATTTAAAAAATAAATTAATTGAATATGAAAAATATAAAAATATGACTGATACTTTTAGAAAGTTATCAGAAAATAGGAATGATTATTATACAAAAATTCCAGAAAATTTAAGTAATTATATAGAAGATGAAAAAGTAGTTAATAGTAATGTTTCAATTGATGAATTAATAAATGCTTTTTTAGAAATGCAAAAAAGAGTAAATTTTGCTAAACCTATAACAACAAGAATTACCAGAAAAGAATATAGTGTTAAAGAGAGAATAAATGAAATTAGAAGTTTGCTTAAAAAAAAGAATAAATTGGAATTTACTGAACTTTTTGATATTTTGACTAAAGAATCTTTGGTTGTTACTTTTTTATCTATATTAGATATGAGTAAAAATAAAGAAATTACTTTAAAACAAGATAAATTATTTAGTACTATTATCATAGAAAGAGTTGAAGAAGCATGAATTTAGTAGGAGTTTTAGAGGGTATATTGTTCGTTGTTGGTGATGATGGCATTAGTATGGAAAACATATGTAAAACTTTAGAAGTTGATGAAGCTAAAGCAAAAGAACTCTTATTATATTTAAAAAAAACGTACGAAAGTGAAGAAAGAGGTTTAAAAATTAGCTTTTTGGGAGATGTCTTTAAACTTACAACTAAAAAAGAGCATAAAGAATATTATCAAAAACTAATCGAAAATAAAGAAGAAGTATTATCTCAAGCTCAATTAGAAGTTTTAGCTATTATTGCCTATAATGAACCGATTACTAGAATTGAAATTGATGAAATTAGGGGAATAAGTAGTTCTCATATCATAAAAAAATTATTAAGCAAAGATCTTATTAAAGTAGTTGGTAAAAGTACTTTACCAGGTAAGCCAAATTTATATCGTACGACAAGGGAATTTTTGGATTGTTTTGGTCTTGCTACTTTAAATGATTTACCTGATTTAATATTAGAAAATAATGATGATATTGAAACAAAAGATTTATTTCCAAAAAAAGAAATAAATGAAGAAAAAATTTAGTAAATTTTTATTTTTTATGTTATAATTTATTTGTGCTTGCTCGTATGGCGGAATTGGTAGACGCGATAGACTCAAAATCTATTTTCCTTTGGAAGTTTCGGTTCAAGTCCGAATACGAGCACCAGATATTGATAGGAAACTCGGACTATTTATAATTCGAGTATGTATAACATAAAGACAACTTGCCAAAAAGTTGTTTTTATTTTACTATGAATAGTATGTCTATTTTTTGATTAAATTTTTTATAGGCAAATAAATTATTTAACTAAAAAATAATTTTCATAATATATAAAGAAAGGAATATATATTATGAATACATATAGAGTGTTAAATTATCCAAACAATTATCCTGTAACTCCCCTTAATAATGATCGTTACTTTTTACTTCCATTTTTAGGAGGAGCATTAGTTGGAGGTGCTGCGGTAGGGTTAACTCGGCCAAGACCTATCTATAATGTAGCCCCAAATCCAGGATATGGAAGACCACCATATGTTCCAAATGCTCCTTATTATAATAATTCTTATAGTTATTACGTTCCATATCCTAGATATTATTAGTTTTTATAAAAGAAAATAATAATAATTTATAATATCAA
Organism: uncultured Bacilli bacterium; assembly: GCA_947629465.1. GTDB lineage: Bacteria > Bacillota_I > Bacilli_A > RF39 > UBA660 > SIG200. The sequence goes on from CANRDZ010000001.1 coordinate 6,269, forward strand.
AAAGCTTCAAAACTTTAATTGAAGCTTTTCATTTGACATATTATTACTAATTGTTTATTTTTTTTATTACTACATGTTGTTAAAACAAGAATATTTTTATAATTTTTATCAATTGTTATTTTGCCATTTTTTTCTGTTTCATATATATTTATTATATTATAATAATAAATCTTATCTTTGTAATATAGATTAACTTCATCATTTATTTTTAATTTATATAAATTTTTAAAATAGGCATTTTTTCCATTACCTGAATGGGACGCTAAAGCAATTATACTATTATCTTCATCAGGCATGATTGAATTTTTTAATAATTTTATATTTTTATTAACATTATTATTTTTGTCATTTAGCGAATAAAATCCTTTTTCTAAATCTATAGCATTAATTTTTAATAATCCTAAATAATTATTATCAGTTTCTTTGATTGTTTTTATATTTGTTTGAAAGTATCTTTGAACTAATCTTTTTTCTTGAATATTATATAAATAATCATTTAAATAAAAAACTATATTAATAATTAGAAAAATAATAAGTAATATTTTAATTTTCTTTTTTTTCATAAAAACATATGCCTAAAATAATCAAAATAAGTAAAACTATCATATTTAAATCATAACTTTTAGTATTAGGTACATCAAAAGTAAAATCTTTATTTTGAATTGGTTCATTAATTAGTTCTAAATTTATTTCATCATTTTCATTATTTATATCAAAATAAAGTCTTGTATTATTTAATAAGTATCCTTCAGGAGCTTCAATTTCTTCTAAAAAATATTTGCCTATTATTAAATTATTTAAAGTAATATTTCCCAATTCATCAGTTTTTCCTTCATATATTAATGTTGCTTCATTTTCATCAGTTGTATATTTATAAATAGCTATTTTAGCATTTGGTAAAGGACTATTTGAATTATTTTTTTTATTAAAAATTAATTTACCTTTTTTTAAATAATTTTTAATATTTATATTTACATTAACAATTTCTGTATATTGATCTTGATAAGATAAATTAATATCATACTTATTTTTATCTAATAAATAACCATCGGGAGTTTCTTTTTCTATTAAATAATAATTGCCTAAATATAAATCATTTATTGCTATTTTACCATTTATTGTTTGATAGGTGTTTATTAAAGTGTCTTTTTTATAAATTAATGTATGATCTCCACTATAAATGTCTTCTTTTGCATATAATTCAAATATAACATTATCTAATGGTATATCAAGATATGAATATGTATTGTTACCTAGGTTTAATTCTTCTCCTAGTTTTTCAATTATAATATTTCCTTTAACTTCTTTATTTGCAAATTTTAATTCTAAAATTGTTCCTAAACCATCAACGTTTTCTAATTTAGAATTTTTACTAATTTCAAATTTTAATGGTTCTTTATTCCATAGATAACCTGTAATTTTTTGATCAATTTCTTCTAATTGATATATTCCTCCTGTTAATTCATATGGTGTATATAAATAGCCATTAATATCTGTTTCATAAATACAAATATTTTCTAAATTAGGATAAGTTAATTGTTGACAAACATATTCATTGGTTTTTAGATTTTTAATTTTAAATTTTATTCCTTTTAAAGGAATATTTTTTTTAGTTATAGAATCAATTTTAATTATTTTTAATCTTGCTTTTATTAGCTCATTATTGATTACTTTTTCTATATCATTAGATTTAATATTTATTGTAAAACAGGCAGCATTATTAGTAAATTCACTTCCTTTAATTTGACAAACTTGATATGTCCCATAGGGTAGAGTTATACTAGCTTTTCCATTTTGATCTGTAATCATTTTACCTATAAGTTTATTATTTTTAGCTAAATAAATATTAAATTCAGCATTTGGTTCAATTTCAACAATTCCACTTTTGCCATCACCCTCTGTTTTTAATAGAGAAAATTTATATTTAATAACTGGTTCTTTTGATAGAACTTTTAAAACTTCATTTTCATGTTGAATAAAAATTGTATACTCTGAATTATCAATTTTATATCCTTCGCTTGGTTTTATTTCTTTAACTATATATTTTCCATAGGGTAGAAGTATTGATTTTGCATAACCATTTTCATCAGTTATTAATTCTGATATTTTTTCTCCATTCATATTGTAAATACCATAAATTGCTCCTTTTAAAGTTGCATCACCTTGAGAAATGTTTCCGGTTTCACTGTCGGTTTTATAAATTTCAATTGTACCTTCAATTAATTTATTGCTAATATCATATGATATTTTTGGTGTTGAAGAATTTATATTAAAAGAATAAATTTTATCACTTATTTTATAACCTTCAGGACAACTTATTTCTTTCATTGTATAACTTCCATAAGTTAAGTTATCACATTTGCCATAACCATATTCATCAGTAGTTATTCTACATACTTCTTCATTGGCTTCATTATATATTCCAAAAACAACATTACTAATTTTTTCTCCTTTTTGATTTGTTTTAGTAACTTCTACTTCGCCATAAACAACTTCTAAAAATATATTTACATAAACATTAGTTAGATCAGAAATACCAAAATAAGCTTGTTTTTGACTACCGTCTGCATAATAAAATTTAGTGTATTTATCAGTATAACTATTATTAACTAAATTAAAAGTTAAATCTTCTTTTGAATTAAATTTAATATATAAATTATTACCTTCAATTCGACTTTGAGAATTTAATTGATAGAGAATTCTAAAATTAGATAAAACATTATTTTCATCAGTTAATACTAGCTCTTCACCAACAATAATTTTATGACGAGTTAAATCAAATGAAGGTTTCAGTCCATGTTGATTAATAAGTCTATTTATTTCATCTCTTTCATCTTTTAAATCAATAAATTTTCCTCCACCACCAATTTCAGTCCATACTTCATTTTGTTGACCTCCAATAGCTTCCCAAATCATAAGTTGGGTAGCCATTTTATAACGAAGAGTTTGATGATTTGGATAATCATAGCCATAATAAGCAATTAAATTAATTTTTCTTGTTAATTCTTCATCATAAGGTGAAGTAGTTTCTTTTAAATAATCAGATTCTTTATTTATGGTAATTCCTGGCTCAATACAATAGGTTGTATCACCATCAATTTTATAAGTATATAATTCTCCAGAATGCGGTTTATCATTACCACCTCGACGATAAAAATAATAATCGGTAAAACTTTCGGTTATCTGGTATGCTTTAACTCCATTTGAACAACTAAATAATAAAATAAAAAATAAAACAAAAAATAGAAAATTTTTTTTCATATTTTTCCTCCTTCTAAATATATATATCGCTTAAAAAAAGCAATTTCCTTTTAAAAAATTAAATTTTTTAAGTAAAAAAAGCAATTTCTTTGCGAATTTTATAGAGATTTTGCATATTTTTTTCCTAAAAAAAACATTATTAACATAGAATTGTAAGGGAGAATAATATGTTTAATAATTTTGGTATAGTAGGAGCAAATTTATTTAAAAAGGCCGAAGCTTTAAGATGTGAGTTACATCATCCTTATGTTGGAACTGAACATTTACTTTTAGCAATATTGGCAAATGATAAAGAAATGAGTCTTTATTTAAAAGAATATGGTCTTACTTTTGAACGATTTAAAAAAGAATTAATTTTAGTTGTTGGAAATGGGACAAAGTCAAGTGATATAAATTTATATACGCCAATGCTTAAAAGAGTTATTAATACAGCTTTAGAAAATGCTAAAGAAAATAATAATGGAATTGTAACTGCTAAACATTTAATTATTTCAATTTTAGAAGAAGGAGAAGGAATAGCTATTCGACTTTTAGTAAGTATGGGCATAGATATTGATGAAATATATGAAAATTTAAATAAAAATAATAAATTAGTTAATAAAAAATTAGAGATTTATCAAACAGGAAATATATTAAATGATTTAGTCGATGATAATGAAACTGTGGTTGGTAGAGATAAAGAAATAAATTTAATAATTGAAACTCTTTTAAGAAAGAAAAAAAATAATCCTCTTTTAATTGGTGATGCAGGAGTTGGTAAAACAGCAATTATTGAAGAATTAGTAAGAAGAATTAAAAGAAAAGAAGTACCAGAATTTTTATTTGATGCTAAAGTTGTTTCTTTAGAAATGGGTTCTTTAGTATCAGGGACAAAATATCGAGGTGAATTTGAAGAAAAACTAACTAAAATAATAAAAGAACTTGAAACCGAAGATAAAATTATTTTATTTATAGATGAAATTCATGCGATGGTAAGTGCCGGAGGAGCAGAAGGGGCAATTACTGCTGGGGATATATTTAAACCAGCTTTAGCAAGAGGAAAAATTAAATGTATTGGGGCTACTACTTGTGAAGAATTTAATAAATTTTTTTCTGGTGATAAAGCTTTAATGAGAAGATTTGAAGTTATTAATATTAAAGAACCTAATAATTTAGAAACTAAAAATATTTTAGAAAAAGTTAAAGGTGAATATGAAAAACATCATAATGTTATAATTCCAGATAATATCCTTGATTTAATTATAAAATATACTGATCGATTTATAAAAAATAAAAAGAATCCAGATAAAGCGATTGATTTTTTAGATTCAGTTTGTTCTAAAGTAAAAAATGAAAGTAATTATAATGAAGAAAAAAAGAAATTATATGAAAAAATTGAAGAATTAAAAATAAAGAAAAATGAATATGTAAAAAGTAATGATTATGATAATGCTTTAAATACATATAGTGAAGAATTATTAATTAGTAAAAAATTAAAAGGTTATTTTAAAAATAAAAAATTAATTGTTAAAGAACAAGATGTAATTAAAGTTTTAGAAAATAAAACAGGAATGATTTTTACAAAAGATAAATTAAATTTTTTAAATAATATAGAATTAGATATTAATAATATTTTATATAATTCAAGTAAATATATAAAAAGAATTAATAATTTAATTAAAGAAAATTTAATTAATAAAAAAGGATTTTTAAAAATTTATTTAGAAGGTGGCATTGGTCTTGGAAAAAGTACAATAGCTAAAAAATATGGAACAAGTATTCCTAATGCTAATTTTATTAGAATTGATTTAAAAGAGTATAAGACAATTTATGATATAAATAAACTTATTGGAACTACTCAAGGTTATATAGGATATAATGATGAACATTTATTTACTAAATTAAAAAATAATAATTTTAATATTATATTATTTGATAATTATAGTGAAGCTCATGGAAATATTAAAGATTTAATAAAAGAAATATTAAAAGAAGGATATATTACTGATAATAAAGGGGAAAAAATATATTTTAATAATTCATTTATTTTTATTACAGATGATATAAGTTCAAATAAAAAAATTGGCTTTGCAAATAATAATTATGAAAATTATAATGAAATAGAAGATTTAGTTGATGGTGTAATAAAATTTGAAAGTTTAAATAAAGAAACATTAGTAAATTATTTAGATAGTAAAAAAGTTTATAATAAAGATGAAATAATTGCTAACAGTAATTATGAAAAAGTAAATTATAAAAATTTAGATAAATTAATTAAAGAAAATAAATTAATTAATAATTAATTCAGTTTAAAGGAACTCTATATTAGAGTTTTTTTTATATGTATATGGATAATAAAAAAGATTGATCTTTTTTAAAATCAATCCTTTAAATATTATATTTCTATTTTTATACCATTTCTTTTTATAATTAATTTTCTTATAAAATCAATAGGAATTACACTAAATGCTATAATAATTACAAATATTAATTCAAATAAAGTCATACCATAGGTTCTAAATAATTCATGGCCATTATATATTAAAAATATTTGGGCTATTGTTATAAAAGAAAATATTATTATAAATACTTTATTTTTAAATATATTAGATAAAATATTTAATCTTTCAGTACGAGCATTAAAAGCATTAAAGATACCAATAAAAATAAATAATGCAAAATAAGAAGTCATAAAGTGTTTATAATCACTTCTTATAAACTCTTTTATAATTGGTAGTTTTAAAAATAATATACAAATTAAAGCAGAATATATTGAATTAATTATTATTTGGGAATACATATATTTATTAATAATAGGTTCATCTTTCTTCTTTGGTAATTGAGCCATATAATATTTTAAAGGTGCTTCATAAGAAAAGGCTAGTCCTGAAAAAGTATCCATAATCATATTCAACCATAACATTTGAATAATAGTAATAGGAGTACTTACACCAATATAAGAACCAATGATTGATAAAAATAGAGCAGTCATATTAACTGTTAATTGATAAGTAACAAATCTTCTAATGCTTTTAAAGATGGTTCTACCATATAAAATAGCTTTACTTATTGATAAAATATTATTATCTAATATTACTATATCACTAGCTTCTTTGGCTACTTCTGTTCCACTTCCCATTGCAAATCCTACATTTGCTTTTTTTAAAGCTGGAGCATCATTTACTCCATCACCAGTCATTCCAACAACATAATTCATACTCTCTAATATTGAAACTAATCGACTTTTATCTTTTGGGTAAGCTCGAGCAACAACTTTTAACCTGTGAATCACTTTTTTAATATCTTCTTCATCCATTTTATTTAATTCATCGCTTGTTAAGATTAAATCTTTATCATTATCAATGATCCCACAATCTTTTGCTATATTTTTAGCTGTATCTTTAGCATCACCAGTAATCATTATAATATTAATACCAGCTTTTTTAATTAAATCTATTCCTTCTTTAGCTTCTTTTCTTAATTCATCTTTCAATGTTATAAATCCTAAAAAAGTTAAATTATTATTTAAATTATTGCCTTTTGCAAGTGTTATTACTCGAAAGCCTTTTTTAGTATATTTATCTATTTCTCTAAAAATTAATTTATTATTTAAGATTATTTTTTCTTCACCTAAAGTATTTAAATATTTGCTACATTTTGGAATTATTACTTCACTTGCACCTTTTAAATAAATTGTATCATTTAAATAAATTGCACTATATTTAATTTCACTATCAAAAGGTATTCTTTTAGTTATAGTTTTATTTTCTTTTTTAGGTTTTAAAAATTGAATTAATGCTTTATCTGTTGAATTTCCCCCAATGACATTACCTTTACTTATAATACTTTCATTATTCATTATAATAGCATCATATATTGTCTCAAATATTTTAGTTCTTTTTAATTCTTCTTCTTTTTTATAGGTTTTTAAATCACCTGAAATATAATTGGTAACTTCTAAAATACCTTTGGTTAATGTTCCTGTTTTATCTGTAAGTAAGTAATTAATATTACCACTTGTTTCAATTCCTGTTGGTTTTCTTACTAATACATTATCTTTAAGCATTCTTTTCATATTGGATGATAATACTAAAGTAATCATCATAGGTAGACCTTCGGGAACGGCAACTATAATTATAGTTACAGATAAAGTTAAAGCGTAAATTAAATAATTTAATATAATTTTTGGAGTAGAAATAGTTGCTATAATTAAATCTAAATTAAAATTATTGGCTATAACAATTTTATTAAAAAGATATGAAAGTGAAACAACAAAAGCCCCAATATAACCAATTTTACTAATTATTTTAGCCAAACCATATAATCTTAATTTAAGAGTAGAAGGAGGATCATCTTGTTGAATTTCAAGGGATATTTTACCATATTCAGTATTATTTCCAACTGCTTTAACTATCATCTTTCCATTACCATTAGTAACAACGGATCCTCGATATAATTTACTATTATTAATTTTTTTTATATCTTTTGATTCCCCAGTAAGAGCAGATTCATTACATGATATTGATCCGTTAATTAAAATTCCATCGGCTGGAATGCTATCTCCAGAGGAAATATTTACGATATCACCAACAACTATTTCATTTATTTCAACTTCAACTAAAGTATTATTTCTTAATACTTTAACTTTAATTTTACTAGCTTCATCTTGTAATCTTTTAAATGCTTCTTCACTACCATATTCTGAAAGAGTAGAAATCATGGATGCAAGCATAACGGCAACTGCTATACCAATTGTTTCATACCAGTCATATTTAGAAAAGATGAAAAGAACTTTAATACATAAGGCTATAAGAAGAATTTTAATGATTGGATCTCCTAATGAACTAATTAATATTTTAAAAAATGTTTTTTTCTTTACTTTAGTTAATTCATTATTACCATATTTTTTACGACTATCTAATACTTCTTCATCATTAAGACCATTATAATTTATCATTATTTATTAGCTCACCCATTTAAATATATGGAAAAAAGCATAAAATAAGACCATATAATATATGTTAAATTTTAAAATATGTTCCTATAATTTATTCATTAAATAAAAAAGAAAGTTTAAATAAATTTATTTAATTACTTTCTTCAATAAAATTTTTGGATTTATGTGGTTCATCAAATAATAGATTAGGATAATTTTGTTGACGTAAGGCTTCATATAAAACAATAGCAACAGTATTAGATAAATTTAAGGCTCTTACATCACTAGTCATTGGTATTCTTAAACATCTATCAATATATGGTTTTAAGATTTTAGGAGGTATACCCGTTGATTCTTTTCCAAAGAAAAAATAAATGTTTTTTGAAGTGTCACTATAATCAAAAGTAGTATGAGGTTTATGACCATAACGAGTTAAAAAATAATATTCACCTTTATTTTTTTGAAAGAATTCATCGATATTTTCATAAACAGTATATTTACATTTATCAATATAATTAACGCCACTTCGTCTTACATATTTATCATCTAAACTAAAACCTAATGGTTTAATTAAATGAAGATGAGTATTAGTAGCAATACAAGTGCGCATAATATTGCCAGTATTAGTAGGAATTTCTGGCTCAAATAATACGACATTTAACATTTTTAATTCACCAAAAAATATTATATAAAATATAGAATTAATTGTCAAAAAAAGAGTTTTAGTTTATAATGATAATGGTGATAGTAATGGCAAAAAGGAAAAAATCGAAAGAAACAAGTAATATAGGAATGAGTACTGAACTTACTGGCCTTTTTTTAGCCATTATAGGAATTATTGGCTTTGGCTTTGGACATGTTGGCACAATTATAAAAGAATTTGCTATGTTTTTATTTGGCTCTTGGTGGTTAATTTTTGTTATTTATTTATTAGTCACTGGTTTATATATGCTGTTTAAAAGAAAAATGCCTAAATTTTTTTCTTCTAAATTAATAGGCCTTTATTTAATTATTTTAGTAGTATTAGTTGCTAGCCATTTTACATTTTTAAATAAAATTGGGACTCCAGGGGGAATAATTTCGGAAACTGTAAATCGGTATATGGATCGGATTGGAACTATTGATTTGACTGATTCAATTTTAAACACAGGTGATACTACATTAGCAATTGGGGGAGGCATTGTTGGAGCAGTTTTTATTAGTGCCTTGTATTTTTTATTCGCTAGAGTAGGAACAATAATAGTTTTAGTTGTAATGGCTATTTTTGGAATAATTATGTTATTTAATATTACATTATCAGATTTAATTGATGGTTTTAAAAAATTTGTAAATAAAAATAAAAAAGATAGTGAAGATGATGATGATGTAGAAGAATTACCTAATTTAGCAGAAATAAGTGAAACGGTAAGTAATAATAACTTAAATGATTTAAAAGAAAAAGAAGAAATAAAAGAAAATGTTGTAGTTAGAAGTTTAGATGAAGTTAAGAATAAAAGTGAAGATATAAAGGAAATTGTTAACATTGAACCTGAAGTTATACCTGAAGTGGAAGATGAACCAATTTTATCAGAAAAGTATTCATCTTATAAACTTCCTTCATTAAATTTATTAAATGAAGTTAAAAAAGATAAAAAAACTGGTCTTGATGCTTATACATTAAATAATAAAGATGTTTTAGAAAAAGTATTAAAAGATTTTCAAATTACAGCAAAAGTAGTTGATATTCATGTGGGACCGGCAGTTACTCAATATGAAATAGTTGTTCCAGCTGGGACAAAGGTTAGTAGAATATTGTCAATTAATAAAGAAATAGCTTTAGCTTTGGCTGCTAAAGATGTTCGTATAGAAGCTCCAATACCTGGTAAGAGTACAATTGGTATTGAAATACCTAATCAAAATATAAGTGCTGTCTCATTTAGAGAAATTTTAGAAGCTAATTATGCTTTAAAAGATAAGTATGACATTATGATTACTTTAGGTAAGAATTTAATGGGTAAACCAATAGTTGCCGATATGGCTAAAATGCCTCATTTATTGGTAGCTGGTTCCACTGGTAGTGGTAAATCTGTATGTATAAATTCTATTATTTGTTCAATTTTAATGAATTATAATCCAAGTGATGTAAAACTTATTATGGTTGATCCTAAAAAAGTTGAACTTACAAATTATAATGGTACACCTCATTTATTATGTCCTGTTGTAAATGATCCTAAAAAAGCTTCTATAATGCTTCAAAATGTAGTTAGAGAAATGGAAAAAAGATATGATATATTTGCCGAAGCTGGAGTAAAAAAGATAAGTGAATATAATAATTATATAGAAAAAGAGAATAGAAAAAATCCGGATAGTCCACTTCCTAAAATGCCTTATATGGTTGTAATTATAGATGAACTTGCTGATTTAATGTTAGTTGCAAGTAAAGAAGTTGAAGATTCTATAATGAGAATTACTCAAATGGCAAGAGCAGCAGGTATTCATTTAATTGTTGCAACTCAAAGACCATCTACAGATGTTATTACTGGGGTTGTAAAAGCTAATATTCCATCCCGAATTTGCTTTGCTGTTGCAAGTAGTATTGATTCTAGAACGGCTCTTGACATGACTGGTGCTGAAAAACTTCTTGGTAAAGGAGATATGTTATATTTGCCAATGGGTGAAAACACTCCAGAGCGTATTCAAGGTTGCTATATTTCTGATGATGAGATTAATCGCTTAATAAATTATTGTTCTAAACAATTAAAGGCGAGTTATGAAGAAGGCATGACTTTAACTCAAGCTCAATCTAATACATCAAGTGGTAGTGGAAACGGTGATGATGATTATGATGATCCTATGTATAATGAAATAGTAGAATTTGCAATGCAAACTGGTAAAATTAGTGCTTCTTTAATTCAAAGAAAGTTTAGGTTTGGTTTTAATCGAGCAGCTAGAATGATTGATTTATTAGAGGCAAGAGGTATTGTTGGTCCTCAAAACGGTAGTAAACCTAGAGAAGTTTTAAAAAAGGATGAAGAAGAATAAAAATGAAATATTTTCTTTGACATAATTATATATTTATAGTAGAAATAAGTTTACAAGAAATTTTATAATATGATAAAATATTATTTGAAAGGATATGGTACTAATGAGTTTAAAAAAAACAGTTACTGCAAAAAAGGAAACTAAAGGTAGCAAAAATAAAAAAGTAGTGAAAGTTAGTGCAGAAAAGTATGTAGATCCTAAAAATTATTTGTATTCTATATTAATTTTAGTTGGAGGAATAATTTTAACTTTATTAATTTTTAAATGGTATAATGTTAAAAAAGATGAAAAATTAATGGTTAGTTATTTAATATCAAGTAATACAATAAAATCTAGTATTGATAATATAAATTCTTTAGATTTAATTAAACAAGAAGCTCCATCATCATATTTTATTTATTTATCCTATACTAATGATGAAGAAGTTTATAAATTTGAAAAAAGTTTAAAAAATTTAATTGATAAGTATAAATTAAATGATATATTTTATTATGTTGATTTAACTAAATATATAAAAAATAATGAAGATTATTTAAAACAAATAAAAGAAAATTTGAAAATTAGTAATTTAGATAATTTACCTGCTATTATATATATTGTTGATGGTGAAGTTGAAGCAATATTAGATGGAGTTAAAAAGACAAAATTAAAAGTAGCAGATTTTGAAGAATTATTAGATATTTATGAATTTGAAGCTATAAAATAGGCAAAAGCATATAAGACATTTAAATTATCTCATACATTAATGTAGGAGGTAATTTTTTTTATGCTATTTGATAATAACGATTTGGATTTTGCTCTTTTTAATTTATCTACCCCAAAAAGTATGCCAATGAATATGTCTATGAATATGACAAATATGTTTGATAAAAGTAATTTAAACATTTTATCAGCTAAAGAAGGATTTTTAAGAGGAAACATGTTTAAAGATGAATATAAACCATATAAAAATTTAACTTATATTGATATTAAACCTAGAAATGATAGAGAAGCAAAATTATTTAATGTAATGCAATATTCATTTGCAATAAATGATATGAATTTATATTTAGATTTACATCCTGATGATATGGAAGCTATGGCATTATTTGAAGAATTTGTAAAAGAAGCTAAAGAAGCTAAAAAAGAATATATGGAACAATATGGACCATTAACTGTAACTAAAACTAAAGGTAATAAATTTAATTGGATAGATAATCCATGGCCTTGGGATGATTTAGGAGGTAATATATATGTTTAAATATGTAAAACACACTAATTATCCAATAAATATATCTAAAAAAGATTTAAGAATGGCAAAATATTTGATCACTCAATTTGGTGGTGCTAAATGTAAAAGCGATGTTTTTTTTATTCTTTGTAATAAATTTCGATAGTTTCATTTTTTTTGTCATAAACAATGTAATCAATTAATTCATGAATTACGGTATATTTTTTCATCATATCTATTTTTTCATCAATTAATAATTCATATACATTTTTAGCATTTATAGAAATGTTTTGTTCTTTAATTGTTTCATTATCTTTAGGCAATTTATTAATTTTTTCATTAATTTCTTTAATATTTTTTTCGGTTTGCAATTTGTTTTCTTTATATTCTTCTAATGTGTCAATTCCTTCTAAATATAAATTTTTATATCTTACTAATTTTTCTTGTAAAATTTTTAAATTATTTTTTAAAATTTCTTTTTCATCTAAAAGATTATTTTCTATTTTTTTCTTACTAAAATTAATATTAATAGGATTTTTATAATCTTTTTGAATTTGATTCAATATTGCTGGTATAATTTTTGAATAACTAATATAATGACTTTCTTCACAGCTACCATGAGAATAACCTATACATTGAAGAGCATTTTTTTGTGTAGTTAGAGTAGATCCACAATTACTACATTTCACTAATTTACTAATCCAACTAAAGTTGCTAGTTGAAGTTGATTTATATAAATCCTTTTTCTTTAAAATTTGAGCTTGTATTTTATCAAATATTGCTTCATCAATTAAAGCTTCATGGTTTCCTTTTTTTAATATTCCGTTTTTTTCTTTAAATTTATAATCCCAACTTGATTTAGAGTTAGGTGTCCATAGAGTATAACCTTTATATACCGGATTTCTTAATATGTATTCAATTGTTCTTACTTCCCATTTATTATTATGAGTTGTTCTAATTCCTAAATTATTTAATTTTCTAGCAATTTCTTTAAAGCTAATTCCATTTTGATAATTATTAAATATCATTTTTACTATTTTAGATGTCTCTTGATCAACGATTAATTGTTTATCGACCATTTTATAACCAAAAGGTGCTTTTGTTTGATATTCGCCTCTATTTGCCTTTTCAACCATGCCTTTTTTTACTTCGTCAGATAAGTTAAGAGAATAGTATTCGGCCATTGCTTCTAACATTGCCTCTAAAATAACAGAAAATTTATCATCACCAAAATCTTCAGTAATAGATATTACTTCAACTTTACATTCTCTTTTAAGTAGTGATTTATAAACTATACTATCTTCACGGTTTCTTGCAAATCTATCTAATTTATGTACTAAAATAACATTAAATGGAGAAGTAGGTTTTATTTTTGCTGTAGCAATCATTTCCATAAATGCTGGCCTTTTTTCTGCTTTGCGACCACTAAACCCTTCATCTTTATAAATGTATTTGGGATCTATTTCAATATTATTTTTTTTAGCATATTCTTTTATCGCTTTTAATTGTGCGTCAGGAGAGTATTCTGTTTGAGAATCTGTACTGACACGAATATATACTGCAGCAATTCTTTCTTCTTTCATAAATTTCCTTTCTTTTAATTAAATTTTATGCTACAATATATACGAAAACCTATATATGTAGCAATTTAATATATGCTATTTAAAAATTCGTTTAGTTTGGGTTTTCACTTACCTCTATTCTGTTCTAGCAGAGTAGAGGATTTTTTATTATATGTGTTAAATACTTGACTAATAAATGTATTTTTTTATAATAATTTTGCATAATATTTAATGATCCTAAGTATCCCGTGTGGACTTAGGACATTTTTGATATATCGTGCCAATTTGTTGGGAAATTCATAGCATTTAATACATCATTTAAGGATATAGTATGTAGTTTTGATTGTATACTCATCATTCTACTAAATAATTTGTGATGAAATTTATCATAATCTTCTTTAGGTAATAGTAATTTTAACGTAATTACGACAGCGAATAAATCATTTTTCCCAATTTCATATCTTCCATTATCAATTGGCAAATTCATCATTTGATGATATTTAGTGTCATTTATACTAGTGTAGGTTGGAAATTTATAATTATATAGTCTTTCATCATGCGCACACAGATTTCTGGTTTTAGTTAAAATATTCAATAAACTATATAAATCTGCTTCATTAATATTTAATTCAATGGCTATTTTTGTTCTTTCACGTTGTTTCATTAACCTATAAAAATTACAAATATCACCAAAGGATAATATATTAACTAATACCCATAAAGGAACGAAGCCGTAATTTATTATGTAATGATTGATATATTTGTTTTCAATATTGCTTGCTATATTTTTATTTATATTGCCTATTAAAGATTGAATATATTTAATATTTTTTTGTTTAGTATCATTATTTACGTTAACGTTTTCAAATGTTTCAAAATTATTCAATTTTAAATAATTATCATTTCCATATTGTTCGGAAAAGTAATATGCAATTAAAGCACGTAATGAATTTTCAAATTTTAAAATATATTCTAAAAATATATTTCTTAATTGCCTATCAAATTCATAAAGAGCATATATTTCATTAAAATTTGTTCCAAATTTGTAAATACTAGAATCTTGCTCATCTAAAAATAAATCTTTATATCCATTTATGATGTTGTAATAATTATTATGCAATAATATTTTTTTTGCTTCTTCCTCGTTTTCGAATATTATATTTCTTGATTTTAGTAAATTTATTTGCTCATCTATATCTTTAAATTCTTTCATAATAATAAAAAAGTCTTCAGTCCACACGGGATACTGAAGATCACTTACAAAGTAATAATACAACTAATTTATGTGATTGTCAATATCCAATTTTGATTTTCAAATTTACGTCATTTTGACATTTAGACTTTATTTTTTCACTCCTTTCAAATACCGGAAAAAAATCCGTTTTTTTTCTTGTATTCATAGAATACTCGAAATTATTTCTTGTATTTTATGAATGATGGAAATGTTTTTCTCAATTTTACAATCTTGTCCTCTTTTCTTTAGCAAT
Source organism: uncultured Bacilli bacterium (assembly GCA_947629465.1). Lineage (GTDB taxonomy): Bacteria > Bacillota_I > Bacilli_A > RF39 > UBA660 > SIG200. The sequence goes on from CANRDZ010000001.1 coordinate 21,725, forward strand.
ACCAATAATTTTAACTGGTAAATTTGCTATTTGTTCTTTATTGTAAAAAGTTGGTAAGTATTTATCTTGATTATTTAAATTTAGGGGTATAAGAGTTATTCCAGATTCATTTATTGTTACATTTTTAAAAGTAGCATCAAAACCATTTACCATAACAGCACAGTCTTTATTATTTGCTTTTTCATAATCATTAACTTGTTCGAAAATAACAATATCATTTTCTTCATATTTTGGTGCCATGCTGTCTCCACTTATTTTTAAACCATAAAATTGTTTACCACCTTTTAACCATTCTTTTGGTATATCTATATATTCTAATATATCTTGTTGAGCTTCAATAGCAATACCTGCTTTAATAGTTCCTAAAACAGGTATTTGTATAGTTTCATTAGTTGAAACAAGTTGAGTAGCATTATCAAAGTTTAAATCTTCAATTTTAACATCACCCGATTGTATAAGTAAATCGTTTATTGACATTCCCATAGCGTTTGCAATTTTTTTTAATGTATCAACTGTAACTCTAACTGGTTTGCCTGTTCTAGGATCATAGCCTTTTTCAATGCTATCCAAATGAGTATGGCTAATATCGCATTTTTTGGCAAAGTCTCTTAATGACATATTTCCACGAAATTTTTTGATATATTCACCTATATAATTCAAATAATATTCCTCCCTTTTTCATTAATTATTGTAATTTATAATTTACAAAAAATCAATAATTTTAAATACTTTTTGTAAATTATGCTTGACATTAATTTTAAGTAAAAATAATCAATTAAAATTCAGGCATTTACTTAAAGACCAGATTAACCTCTTTTACTTTTTTATATTTTAAAATACTATTTAAACAAATTTTTCTATTTTTCATCTAGTTCTCAAATATGTGTCTTTATAAATCTACTAGAATTAGATAATAACTCAAATTAAACAAAAAACATAAGCTAATATAGGAGTTGAAACTCATGGAATGTAAAAAAGAATTAAAAGTAATAGTTCATAATCCAGTTACCGAAGAAAAAGCATCAAAAAAAATAAGAGATATATGTGAATTATTAAAAAATATGGAGACTTAATAGTATCAACTACATATTATACTATTACTGATTTAGATGGTGATAGAGAGTATATCAGCAAATAGAAATGATAAAATGTTTGTGTGGGCTTCTATGAATACAAAAAATATTAAATTATATAAATAAGGTAGGGAAATAATTTCTACCTTGTTTTTTTATTTGAATTTTTACTATCGCTTTTACACTTTGGTGGTGCTAATGGCGAACTTGCAGCAGCAATGCGTTATTTTAGTCAAAAATTTACAATGCCTGATGATAAAGGTAAAGCCTTACTTAATGATATAGCTACAGAAGAACTTGGTCATTGTGAAATGATTTGTTCAATGGTACATCAATTAACCAAAAATGCTACTATTAAAGAACTTGAAGAAGTAGGTCTAGCTTCATATTATGCTGATCATAATAAAGGTATATATCCTATTGATGCAAGTGGAGTTCCTTTTACAGCAACATATTTTGCAGTTACAGCTGATCCAATTGCTGATTTAATGGAAGATATGGCAGCTGAACAAAAAGCTAGGGCAGTATATGAAAATTTAATTGATTTAACTGATGATGAAGATGTTTTAGCACCATTATTATTCTTAAGACAAAGAGAAGTTGTGCATTTTAATCGTTTTAAAGAATTATATGAATACTATAAAACAAAAGGATATTAAATAAATTGAACTATCAAATGATAGTTCTTTTTGTATAATCTTGTCAAAATTTTAAAAAAAATTTTTTTAAATAATTATAATTTTAATGTTTTTTGGTATAATTACGTTAGAAAGTAGGAAAATAATAGTATGGAAAATAAAGTGATAATTAATAAATATGAAAATTATAAGAATCGTCCCAAACTAAAAAAAGAAGATGAAAAAACTCCTATTAAAAGAAGAAATCAATATGAAGAAGATTTAGAAAAAATTGAAAAAAGAGAAATATCTGAAAATGAAGCAGTAATGTGGGGATTTGTTTTAGGCTTTCTTTTATTTTTAATCCTTTTTATTTTTATTATCATATTTACCATTTAAAGAAAGGACTATTATATGTTACTATTTAAGTGTCTTAAAATATTTTTAGCTAGAATTGCAGATGTATCTTTAGGAACGCTTAGAACGGTATTATGTGTTAAAGGTAAAAGCTTTGAACCATTTGTGATTGCTTTTTTTGAAGTTTTAATATGGTATGCAATCGCTAAAGAAGCTTTAAATACGACGGGAAATACTATTTATGTTGCTATATCATATTCTTTGGGATATGCAACTGGTACGTATATTGGATCTATTTTATCTAAAGTTTTAATTAAAGGGGTTGTTGGAGTTCAAATTATTGTTAAAGAAAATAGTGATAAATTAGTAAAACAATTAAGAAAAATTGGCTATGGTGTATCTATTATAGAACTTAAAAATGATTATGAAGGAAAAAATAAAGATATGCTTTATATTCAAGCCAATAATAAAAGATTAAAAGAGTTAAAAAATATTGTAGAAAAATATGATAAAAATGCATTTTTAGTAGTTAATGATACAAAATTAATTCAAAATGGGTTTATAAAATAATATAATTTACTTTATAAAGATAAAAAGTCTTGTACGTATTAATATTTTTTGATATAATAATTTTACAGTTTTAAGTGGGCATAATATCCCACTTTTATTATTAGTTGAGGTGAAATGTGAAAAATTTAGAAAAATTAAGAGATACTTTGGTAACAGTTTTAAAAGAAAAAGATATTATTGTTGATGATATTTTTATAAAGAAAAAGGGAAAATATAATTTTTTAACTGTTGTATTAGACAAAGTTGGAGGTATTGATTTAGATGGGATTGTTGAAGCAACTCATTTGATAAATCCGATTGTAGATGAATATGATATATGTGATAGTGAATACATATTAGATGTTATAAGTAAGGAAAGAGGTTAAGTATGGATAGTAAAGCATTTATTAAAGCATTAGATCAAATAGTTAAAGAGAAAAATATTAGTTCTGATATCGTTTTTGATGCAATGACTTTAGCATTGCAAACAGCTTATAAGAAAAATTTTGATTCTAAAACTAATGTAAGAGTTGATATTAATAGAGAAACTGGCGAAATTAAAGTTTTTTCTTATTTAGTAGTAGTTGATGAAATTGATGAAGGTGGAGAAGAAGTTGATGAAGAAGGAAATGTAATAGAAATTCCGCCAAAAATTAATCTTGATGCTCAAATTTTATTAGAAGATGCAAAAGAAATAGATCCTAATGCTAAAGTAGGAGATATTATTGAAAAAGAAGTTACACCAAAAGATTTTGGAAGAGTTGCAGCTGGAACAGCAAAACAAGTTGTTACTCAAAAAATAAGAGAGGCTGAAAAAAATAGTATAATTGAAGAATTTCAAGATAAAGAAGCTGAACTTATGTTAGGATTGGTAGCAATGGAAGACCAAAAAAATTATTATATTGATTTAGGTCGAACAAGAGGTATACTTCCTAAAAGTGAAATTATTCCTGGTGAGACTATTAAAATGGGTTCTAATATTAGAGTATATATAACTAAAGTTGAAAGTGGAACTAAAGGACCTATTATAATGCTTTCTAGAAAACATTATGGTTTTGTAAAAAGATTATTTGAATCTTTTATTCCTGAACTTCAAGATGGAGAAGTAGTATTATATGGAGTAGCAAGAGATGCAGGTAATAGAAGTAAAGTTGCTTTATATTCAAATAATGAGAGAATTGATGCAATTGGTTCATGTATTGGTGAAAAAGGTAGTAGAATAGCAAATATTTTAAAAGAATTAAATGGAGAAAAAGTTGATTTAGTTTTATATGATGAAAATCCAGAAGTATTTATTGCAAATGCTTTATCACCAGCTAAAAATGTTATTGTAAATATAATTGATAATGAAAAAAAGGAAGCTCTTGCAATAGTTACTGATGATAATTTAAGTTTAGCTATTGGTAAAAAAGGAAGTAATATAAGATTAGCAAGTAAGCTTACTAAATATAAATTAGAAATTAAAACTTTATCTCAAATTAATGCTGAAGGTAATAAATAGTTAAGGAGTTTTAAATGAAGACAAAGAAAATTCCAATGCGTACTTGTATAATTACTAAAGAAAAGTGTGAAAAAAAAGATTTAGTTAGAGTAGTAAGAACTCCAGAAGGGAATGTAGTTGTTGATATAACGGGAAAGAAAAATGGCCGAGGAGCTTATTTAAAAAAAGATAAAGATGTTTTTGCAAAAGCAAAGCAAAGTGGAATTTTGGAAAAGGTTTTAGAAATTAAAATAACTGATGAAGTTTATGAAGAATTAAATAATTTATTAAAATAAGAAAGGAATTGGTTAAATGAGTGTTAAAGATTATGCTAAAGATTTAAATTTATCTGTGGCTGAAGTTTTAAAAAAATGTCGTGAATTAGGAATTAATGTTTTTAATGGTGATGATTTTTTAGAAGACGATGATATAGTAATGTTAGATAACACTTTAAATTTAATTAGTACTGATGAAGAAATTACTTATGATGAAGATGAATTAGTAGAAAATATTGCTTTTGATATTATGGAAAGTAATAATATATCTGAAAGTAATACATCTAAAAAGCAAAAATTGAAAAAGAAAGATCGTACTAGTGAAAATAAAGATAATTATCAAATATTAAAAAAAGAAATGTATAAGCATAAAGAAAAATTAATGGATAATTCATCTTCAAATGAAGATATTGTTTTATATAAAAAAGGAATGAGTGTTAAAGCATTAGCTGATAGTTTGAATGTTAATGGTGCTGATATTGTCAAAAAATTAATTTCTTTAGGGTTAATGCTTAGTTTAAGTGATCCAATTGATTTTGAAAATGCAGAATTAATTACATTAGATTATGGTAAAACTTTAAAACATGAAGAAACTCAAGATTTAGCTAATTTTGAAGAATTCGAAATTATTGATCGAGATGAAGATTTAGTAAAAAGACCTCCAATAGTTACTATTATGGGACATGTTGATCATGGTAAAACAACTTTACTTGATTACATTAGAAATTCACATGTTGTTGATAGTGAATTTGGAGGAATAACTCAACATATTGGAGCTTATCAAATAGATCATAATGGCAATAAAATTACATTTATTGATACACCAGGACATGCTGCTTTTACTGAAATGAGAGCTAGAGGAGCTAGTGTTACTGATATTGTTATTATAATTGTTGCTGCCGATGACGGGGTTATGCCTCAAACTAAAGAAGCTATTGATCATGCTAAAGTTGCTAAAGTACCAATTATAGTGGCAGTTAATAAAATTGATAAGCCTGATGCTAATCCTGAAAAAATTTTAACAGAAATGTCTGAATATGGTATTACTCCAGAAGCTTGGGGTGGTGATGTACCTTTTATTAATATATCTGCTAAAACAGGAGAAGGTGTATCCTTATTATTAGAAACTATTGAAACAATTGCGGAAATTAATGATTATAAAGCTAATCCGAATAGATATGCTTCAGGTGTTGTTATTGAATCACGTTTAGATAAAAATATTGGTGGAGTAGCATCCTTTATTATTCAAAATGGAACTTTAAGAATTGGCGATCCAATTGTTGTAGGAGAATATTTTGGTAAAGTTAGAACTATGAAAAATGATTTAGGAGAATCTATTGTGGAAGCTTATCCTTCTATGCCAGTTGAAGTAACAGGTATATCTGATAATCCTTCAGCGGGAGATAAATTTATGGCTTTTGAAACTGAAAGTAAAGCTAAAGAAATAGCCAATAAAAGAAAAAATATAGCTCTATCCAAATATCAAACTAATATTGTTTCATTAGATGATTTATTTAAACAAATTGAAAATGGAAATAAAGAAGTTAATGTTTTAATTAAAGCTGATGTTAGAGGTAGCGAAGAAGCAGTTAAAAATGCTCTTCAAAAAATTACAGTTGGTGATGTTAAAGTTAATGTTATTAGAAGTGGAATTGGAACAATTACTGAAAGTGATGTTGTTCTAGCTAATGCTTCAAATGCTATTATCATTGGTTTTAATGTTGTTCCAAGTAATATAACCAAAGAAATAGCTAAAGAATATAATGTTGATATTAGATTATATACAATTATATATAAATTAGTTGAAGAAATGGAATTAGCAATGAAAGGTATGTTAGATCCTGAATTTGAAGATAAAATTATAGGTACTGCTGAAATTAGAAAAATATTTAAATTTTCTAAAATTGGTAATATTGCTGGTTGTTATATAACTGATGGAATCATTAAAAATAATTGTAGTGTTAGATTAATTCGTGATGGTGTAGTTTTATGTGAAGATAAAATTTCTTCATTACAAAAAGGTAAAGAAAGTGTTAAAGAAATGAAGAAAGGATTTGAATGCGGTATTACTTTAGAAAATTTTAATGATATTAAAGAAGGAGATATTTTAGAAGCATTCGAATTAGTTGAGGTTAAACATGAATAGCCATAAAGTTGATCGCATAGCAAGTGATATAATAAAATATTTAGGTAATATTATTTATACAGAAACAAGAGATAATTTATTAAAATCTATTACATTAACCGATATTAAATTAAGTAAAGATTTAAGTTATGCTAAAATATATTTTACTAGTATTTTAGATATGCCTCATCAAGAAATAGAAAAAGAAGTAAATGAAGCTTCACCATATTTAAGGGGATGTTTAGCTAAAGTCATTGATATTAGAAATATTCCAGAATTAAAATTTGAATATGATGAATCAATAGAGTATGCAAATAATATTGAAAAAATTATTGAGAAAATAAATAATAATTAGAGAGAAAAATAAAGAAGGAGAAATGATATATATTAGTTAGTATTAAGTACAATCTCTCTAGTAACTAACTATATATTTCAGATAAATATTATGAATTTAAATAATTTACATATGGTAATAAATGATGATGGATTTTTAACAGATAAGGAAAGATATTTATTAATAAAAGCATATTTTGAATTATTTAGTAGAATGTATGGTAAAGATGTTCCAACAGCTCTTTTAGAAGTTTTAAAGTTAGATGAAAATCATCAATTAACTAAAAAGATTTTGAATTTATCAGAAAATTATAAAAAAGCATTATTGGCTTTAAAACAAATAATGCCAGATATTAATGGAAAATATTTAAAATTGTTAATGATTTATAATAATAATGAATTAGTTGCTGCGGCAAGATTTGGAAGTTTAAGTGAAAAAGTTGGAAGTATTCCTGATGCTGTTTTTATGGTTTCTTTAGAAGAGAGAAAAATATTATGGCCAAAGATGATTAAATATATAGAAAATTATTTAAAATTAAATGGTTATGAAAAAATGTATATTGAAGTACCTCTTGTTGATCCTTTTCTTTTAAAAGGCTGTTTTGATTTAAATTTTCATGAAGATTATGAAGATATAGTAAAAAATGAAGGGACAAGGACTTATTTTTTAAATAAAACTTTAGAAAGAAAAAAGAATGAATAAAGCCATAATTGTTAATAAGGAAGCTGGTTATACTAGTCGAGATGTTGTTAATAAATTAAATTATATTTTAAAAACAAAAAAAATTGGTCATGCTGGAACACTAGATCCTTTAGCAACTGGAGTACTTGTTTGTTTAACTGGAAAATATACTAAACTATTATCAGTTATAACTAATGAGGAAAAAGAATATATTGCTGAAATAAAATTAGGAATTAAAACAGATACATTAGATATAACTGGTACAATTATTGAAAAAAAAGATATAGGCAAATTAGATATAGAGAATATTAAAAAAGTTTTAAAAAGTTTTATAGGAGAGTATAAAGAAACAGTTCCTTTATATTCGGCAGTTCATATTAATGGGAAAAGATTGTATGAGTATGCAAGAGAAGGAAAAAAAGTTGATTTGCCAGTTAGAAAAGTTTTAATAAAAGATATAGAATTATTAAAATATGAAAAAGATATAATTAAATTTAAAGTTTTAGTTAGTAAAGGTACTTATATAAGAAGTTTAATAGATAGTATTTGTGAGAAACTGAATGTTATTGGAACAATGTATAGTTTAGTAAGAACTAAACAAGGACTCTTTAAGATAGAGGATGCATCTACTTTAGATGATATTGAAAGAGGAAAATATAAATCTTTTTCTTTAGAAGAATTAATAAAAGTTACAGTAATAGAATTAGATAGTTCTTTAGAAACTAAAGTTTTAAATGGTAATAAAATAGAAATGAATAAAGATGGGTTGATACTTTTTGTAAAAAATAATATGGAAATAGCTTTATATTATTTTGAAAATAATATTGGGAGACTTAAAATATTATTTTAAATTAGGGAGTATTATATGTCTAATCAAGGTAAATTTAATAATTTTATCAAAAAAATTAATATAGATTATACGAAAAAAATTGTTAATAATTTAGATAGATTAATTGAAGCATTTACAATTTATTATGGCGCTGATAAAAGAAAACATATTGAAGATGCTATAAAAGATACTATTTTTATTTGGTATATTGATAATGTTTTAGATGAAATGCATGATGATTTAATTAATGATTCTATTAATTTAAGAGCTAATTATACTTTTAAAATATTAAAAATGTTGAATATACCTGTAAAAAATTTGAAAATTTTAGGTGATTTTGATAATTTATATTTAAAAAAAGAAGGGGTTGTATTAGGAAATGGTCAAGTTGTAGAGGCAACAGTAAGTCAAGTAATTAGTATTATAAAATTATTAGAATTTTTATTTGGTAATAAAAAGATATTTGATTTTAATTACAATCAAATACCTCTTTATAATTATTTTAATTTAGACAATAAAGAAAAAGAAAAAATAAGAAATATTTTAAAAGAATTTTTAGAAGAAAAGGAAATAGAAGATAAAATTAAAGAAGTTATTAAATATATGGACAGTTGTAAAGAAAATGCTTTTTTAGAAAAAAAATATTTTGATATTGAATATTTTTATCGGTATAAAAATGAAAATTTAAAAATTTTACCTGTTATTTTAAGAATTTTAAAGTTAAAAAGATATTGGCAATTAGTTGGTTCTTATCCGGCTCAATTTTTAGAATCAGAAAAATCTATATATTATGATTTTATTATGTCTTATTTAAAAGATGCTTTAGCTTTTTGTCTTGATAATGGTGATTGCAGTTTTATTGTATTTCCTATTTTTAGTGTAAGTGATAAGTTTTTAATTCATGAATTAAATCATCGAGTTAAATCTAATATTTTAGGTCATGATGATAGTAGATTATTGACTTTAAGTGGAATATCACTTTCTTTTGGTAAAAATTGTTATCATAAAGATGAGGGAATAGAAGAAGTAATTAATGATTTACAAGCTAGAGATATTACGGAAATATTTCATAATTTGGGCGAGACAATTTTTGATTCAGAAAGAGATTTTGGAATAAAAATTCATGAACTTTATCCTCTTTTATATCCTTTGGTTGAAAAATTTTATCAAAAGTATAAAAATGAATTAAAAGAAGTTGGTTTAGAAGGTAGTTTAAATAAGCTTTTTAAATTTATTGATAAAAATAATTTTTATAAATATGCTAGTTTTATTCAAAAATTTTATTTGGCGTTACTAGAAGAAAAGGAAGTTTTTTGCCTTAGTGAAGAAAATTTAGAAGAAGCTTTAAAATATATTGATAAATTAGTTAAAGAGGAAGAAAAAGTAAATTTTGAACATTTTTATGATATAGTAGGATATAGGAAAAATATTCCTTTAGTAAGGGCAAGAAAAAGATAATTTTGATAATAAATTTGTTTACTTTTAAGCAATTTTATAATATAATTAATATTGAAGTTTTTACTTGGATTAAAAAAATTCCGATTTTAATCTCAGTTAAAACCGATTAATAGAAAGGAAGAAAAAATATGGCTTTAAACAAAGAAGAAAAAGCAAAAATAATTAAAGAATTTGCTAAAAATGAAAAAGATTGTGGTTCTGCTGAAGTTCAAATTGCACTTTTAACTAAAGAAATTAATGAACTTACCCAACATATGCAAGAACATATACACGATTATCATTCAAAAAGAGGCCTTCTTATGAAAGTAGGAAGAAGAAAAAAATTACTTAATTATTTAAAAGAAAATGATATAGTAAGTTACAGAGAAGTAATTAAAAAATTAGATTTAAGAAAATAAGGGCACTTTGTTTTAGTGTCTTTTTTTATTAGAAAGAGGTTATTATGAAAGACGTATTTGAATTAGATTTTTATGGAAGAAAATTAATTGTAGAGCATGGTGAATTAGCTAAACAAGCTCATGGTGCTGTTTTAGTAAGATTTGATGATACAGTTATTTTAAGTACTGCTGTTGTATCAAAAACGGCAAATTTATTATCTGATTTCTTTCCTTTGATGGTTTTATATAACGAAAAACTATATTCAGTCGGTAAAATTCCGGGAGGATTTATTAAAAGAGAAGGAAGACCTACAGATAATGCCACACTAGCTGCGAGAATGATTGATAGACCAATGCGTCCGTTATTTCCAGAAGACTTTAGAAATGAAGTTCAAATTGTTAATACAGTCTTAAGTGTTGATCAAGATAATTCGCCTGAATTAACAGCATTATTTGGTTCATCTTTAGCAACTTGTATTAGTAAAATCCCTTTTAATGGTCCAGTTGCTGCGGTTAAAGTAGGAAGAATTAATGGTGAATTTATTATTGATCCAACGGTTGAAGAATTAGAAGCTTCAGATATAGATTTAACAGTTGCAGGAACTAAAGACGCAATTAATATGGTTGAAGCTGGTGCTAAAGAAGTTAGTGAAGATGATATGTTAGAAGCATTGCTTTTTGGACATGAAGCGGTTAAAAAATTAGTAGAATTTCAAGAAAAAATTATTGAAGCTATTGGTGAAGAAAAGATGGAATATCCTCATCTAGAAATCTCTGATGAGCTTAAGAGTGATATTGAAGATTTAGTAGCTAAAAAATTAGATGAAGCAATGCGTATTAAAGATAAAATAACAATGTATGAAACAATTGAAAATTTGAAAAATGAAACAATTGAAAAATATAAATTAGAAAATGAAAATGATTTAAAAATTGATGAATTAAATGAGCTTCTTACTAAAGTTGCAATAGTATTTGAGAATATTCAATATAATGTTTTTAGAAAAATTGTAGTTGATGAAAAAATAAGAATAGATGGAAGAAGAATGGATGAAATAAGACCAATAAGTGCTTCAATTGATATATTACCACGAACTCATGGTTCAGCATTATTTACAAGAGGTCAAACTCAAAGTTTATCTATTACTACTCTTGGAGCTTTAGGAGAAAGCCAAATGTTGGATGGACTTTCAATTGAAGAAGAAAAAAGATTTATGTTACATTATAATTTTCCTCAATTTAGTGTTGGTGAAACTGGTCGTTATGGTTCTCCCGGAAGAAGAGAAATTGGTCATGGAGCTTTAGGAGAACGAGCCCTTTTACAAGTAATTCCTTCTGAAGAAGAATTCCCTTATACAATTAGAGTAGTATCTGAAATACTTGAAAGTAATGGTTCTTCTAGTCAAGCTAGTATTTGTGCTGGATGCTTATCATTAATGGCTGCTGGAGTACCAATAAAAGCGCCGGTAGCTGGTATTGCGATGGGATTAATTACAAGTGGTAATAATTATACAATTTTGACAGATATTCAAGGAATGGAAGATCATTTAGGAGATATGGATTTTAAAGTAGCTGGTACTAGACAAGGTATTTGTGCTCTACAAATGGATATTAAAATAGATGGAGTAAATAAAAATATTTTAAAAGAGGCTTTAGCTCAAGCCAAAAAAGCCAGAATGGAAATTCTTGATTTGTTTGAGACCGTTATCAAAGAACCTCGTAAAGAGTTAAGCAAATATGCACCAAAAATTGAAACCTTTACAATTGATCCTGAAAAAATTAAAGATGTAATTGGTCGTGGTGGCGAAATGATAACTAAAATTATTCTTGAAGCAAGTAATGTTAAATCTGTTAATGATAAAGATGCAGTTAAAGTTGATTTAGAAGATGATGGAAGAGTAGTAATTTATCATCGTGATGCAAATATTATTGCTAAAACAAAAGAAATGATTGAAATGGTTATAAGAGAAGTAAAGACTGGGGAAATATATACAGGTAAAGTTGTAAAAGTTGAAGATTTTGGATGTTTTGTAGAATTATGGCCAGGTTGTGAAGGAATGGTACATGTTTCACATTTAGACTTTAAACATGTAAATAAAGCAAGTGATATTGTTAAAGTTGGAGATGAAATTATAGTAAAATCTTTAGGTTATGACAATAGAGGTCGTTTAAATTTATCAAGAAAAGATGCCTTACCTAAAAAAGAAAAAGAAGAAATAAAAGAAGAAAAGAAATAATATAATTTATTGAAGGAGTAGTTTTATGATTTTTATTGTTTTGATTTTTTTAATAATTATTTTAGTAAATTCAATTAAGCAAATTAATGAATATGAAAGAGGAATTAAATTTAGATTTGGTAAGTTTGTTAAAGTTTTAAATCCTGGTTGGAAAATAGTTATACCTATTATTGAATCTTATAAAAAAGTAGATATAAGGACTAAAGCAGTAGATGTTCCAAGTCAAGAAGCAATTACAAGAGATAATGTTTCAGTTCAAATTAATGCTGTTATTTACTATAAATTATTTGATGCTTCTAAAGCTATTTTAGCTGTTGAAGATTTCTATTATGCAGTTGGTCAATTAGCACAAACGACAATGCGTAATGTCGTTGGTTCAGTATCTTTAGATGAATTATTAGCGGAAAGAGATAAAATAAGTTCTGAAATATGTAATATAATTGATGAAGCAACTGATCCTTGGGGAATAAAAGTTGAGAATGTTGAATTAAAAGATGTATCACTTCCAGAAGATATGAAAAGAGTATTAGCAATTGCGGCAGAAGCTGAAAGAGAAAAACAAGCTGTGGTTACTAAAGCAAAAGGTGAAGTGGAAGCTTCAAATAATCTTGCTAAAGCAGCTGAAATAATGAGTAAAACACCTGGGGCAATGCATTTAAGAACTTTATCAACATTGAGTGATATTTCAGGTGATAAATCCAATACAATTCTTTTCTGTTTACCAATAGAAATACTTGATGCTATAAAAGGAAAAAATGAAAAAAAGTAGAAATACTTTTTTTTAATTGACATAAAATAAGAGTATTGTTATATTTTAAATGAAGTGAATTATATGAAAAAGAGAAAAAAATTAAATATTGTCTATGAAGATAAAGATATAATTATAATTAATAAAGATGCTCATCTTTTAACTATAAGTACAATTAATGAAAAAGAAAATACTTTATATTTTCAAGTTTCTTCTTATTTAAAAAAACAAAATAAGAATAATAAAGTATTTATTGTACATCGTTTGGATAAAGAAACTTCTGGTTTAATTATTTTTGCTAAAAGTCTGAAAGTTAAAAAGATATTACAAGATAATTGGTCTTATGTTAAAAGAGGTTATATTGCTTTAGTTCATGGTAATATTTATGAAGATAAAGGAATTATTAAATCTTATTTAAAGGAAACTAAATCTCATTTTGTTTATAGTACTATAAAAGGCACAAAAGAAGCTATTACAGAGTATGAAGTAATAAAAAGAAGTAATTTATATAGTTTACTTAAAATTATGATTAAAACGGGTAAAAAACATCAAATACGTGTTCATTTAAATGATATAGGTCATCCTATAGTAGGAGAGAAGACATATTCTAAATTTAAAGATAAAAAAGATAGATTATATTTACATGCTTATTTTTTAGAATTTAAACACCCTATAAATAATAAATTAATTAAAATAGATATTTCTTATCCAAATATATTTTTAAATTATTTTAAATAAAAAACCTAATTCAATGATTTTGAATTAGGCTTTTTATTATTTTTCATCTTTTTCTTTACTTGAAGTTGTAGAATCAACTTTAGTTTGTCTTGTTTCTCCTGTTGCAATCCATCCTTCAAGTTTAGATTCAGTACTCCATTTATATCTATATTTAGTTACTTTTTTAGTAGTCTTAGTTGCATCTATAATTTTACTTGTACCTTTAACACATTTAGTTTCAGTACCTGAACCAACTTTACTATAACCACTAGGGCAAGTATATTGAGTATCTTTTACAGGATTTTTGGTTTCTTTTCCAGAATATACACATTTATTATTGGCATCTTTTGTATATCCTGTAGGACAAGAATATTGAGTATTTTTAATAGGAGAAGTTGTACTTTCATAACTATAATAGCACTTGTCATTAATTAAATATTGATATGAATATGGACAAGAATATTTAATTTCTTCTCTTAAAGTACCATAAATTGTTGTTGTTCTAGAACATTTAGTATTTTCACCACGTCCAGAAATTACATAGCCAACTGGACACTTATAACTTGTTTCAGCAGTGGCATTTTTAGTATCTGTTTTAGTAACAGTTTTAGTACATTTAGTATTTGCACCTGAACCAGATGGATTATAACCAGAAGGACATTTATAAGTAGTAGTTTCTTTTGCAGGTACGTCTTTATAAGATGATACAGGACAATAATATTTATAATATGTTCTTGTACATCCTTTATAATCTGAACAAACATCAGTATATGATCCACTATATGTACATCCATTGTAAGTTTTTCCGTAATAGTATTCATAAGATTTATAAGTAGCTTTAGTTGAATAAATACGGCAATATTTTTCGTTAACTAATGTTCCTTCTGAACAAGTATAAGATGTTTCAGCAGTGGCATTTTTAGTTTCAGTTGAGGTTATAGTTTTAGTACATTTAGTATTTGCTCCTGAACCAGATTTATCATAACCATCAGGACAATTATAAGTTGTTGTTTTAGTTGCTGATATAGTTTCAGTAGTTGTTTTAGCACATTTAGCTGATGCACCACTACCAATCATTGAATAACCACTATCACATTTATAAATAATTTCTTTTTTAGCATCTACATAAGATGAACTAGTCATGTAACATTTAGTATTTGCACCACTACCAGAAGCAGTATAACCACTAGGACATGTATAAACAGTAGTAGCAATTGGATCTTTTACATCACTATAATTTTTATAACATTTAGTATTTTCACCACTACCAGAAGCAGTATAACCACTAGGACATTTATATGTTACATTTTTAGTGGCATCAATTGTGTTTTTATCACTTTTAACACATTTAGTACCATCTTTAATGTATCCACTAGGACAACTATATACAGTTTCATAATCAGTATATGATTGTTTAAATCTATATTCAGTTATGAATTTTTCAGCATCTTCAGGATTTTGACAGTTGTTACCATTACATAATTGATTACATCCAAGTTCTTCTTCTGTTTTAGCAACTTCAATTCCACATACAAGAGTAATAGTTAATTTATATTGACCATTTACATTTGTTACATAAGCATAACTAGCTTCAGTATCACAAGTTTGACCATCTTTATATTCCCAGGCAAATATTAAACCTTTATTTATTAATTCTTGTAAAGTATATTTTAATGTTTCACCTTCTTTAGGTAATTCACTAATTAAGAAATATTCTTTAACAGTATCATGAAAATAACGATATCCTTCTAAATATTCTTTAGAATATGCTTTATTATTAGGAACAACAATATTGTTTCCATTATTATTGTTATTATTGTTATTAAAATTTGTATCGTTATTTCTAGCAAATAACCAGATTATGAAGAAAATAACTAATGCAACTAGTAAAATAACAATTCCTTTTTTAATAACAGAACCCCAATTTATTGAAGTTTTAGTTTCTTCTGTATACATTATTATTACCTCCTTTATCTTGTTAATTCTTGATTTCCGCAAATGCTTTCAAATTCTGGACCAGCTAAAGCTGTATTTATGATTACTTGAACATCATGTATTTTTCCAAATTTAGCATTATAATCTATAAGAGCTAATTTGTAGTTTGCAAGTTCAAGTTCATAAGTGGCATTTAATCTATCTATTTCTGTTTGTGATAAACCATTAGTTATAACTGGTTTTACTGGTTCTTCTGGAATTATTGGTGTATTAAGTGGATATAATGGAGCAATAAATGAATTATATGCTACAAACCAATCAATATAATCAATAACTATGGCATCTTCATTGTAATCTTTATCATTTGTTAAAACTTTTTCTAAATCAACATTTGAATATCCAGCAAATGATAATGCAAATATATTAATAAAATTAAATAATTTATCTTGATTTTCTTGAGTTGGATTTGCTAATACATTTTTAGCTAAACTTCCAAATCTAGTTAAAAATTTATCCATATCTGAACCATCTTTTGCAAAATATTGTAAAGCATCCATTTTGTTAATATCTTCAGTAGTTGGACTATTAAATAAGAAATTATTAACTATAGGATTAAAAGCAGTATTAAATGATTGAGCTAAATTACCATTATCATATTTATATAAATCTTTATTATCGATAGACATAACTACTTTAACGATATCATCAATTGATGCACCTTCATAAAAGTTAGTAGCAGCAATTTTATAAGAACGATTTACAAAATCAACAGCATCTTCAGCAGTTACAACATATAAATTAGTTGTATTTTCATAATCTTCTAAATAATCTAAATTAAAATCTTTACAATTAGCATATTTTTCAGCTTCAGGTCTATAAATTGCAAGTAAAGAATCAATAGTAGCTTTATCAAAATTTTGAACCATTAATACAGATGCATATTCACTATATCCTTTAGTAATTAAAGCTTCAACAGTTGGATCAAGAGTTTCTATTGGTTTTTCTGGAGTTTGATCATTTGGTGTAGTAAGATTATCGCTTTGAGTTGTATCTTTTTCAGAATTATCTTTTAAACTCTTAATTTCTTTTTTTATTTGAGAAAGATAACCAACTAAACTTGCAATAGTAGCAATTGTAACTATAGAAGCAGTTAAAGCTTTCCAATTCTTTTTAAACCAATTTGATAATTTAGAATTTTCACTTTTTGTGTCTACTTTCTTTTTAATATTTTTGAATTCTTCCATATCATCTAAAACTTCGTCAAAAAGAATATTAAATTTATTTTCAGTTGCAGTAATAGTTTCAGCTAAATATTTTTTTCTATTTTCATCAGTTTTTGATTTTAAGAAATTCATTAAATTTTCACCAATATAGTGAATATCATCAAATTTGTCTTCATATTCAGAAATTCCTTCTAATTGATAATTGATTTTTTCAATTTCATCTTCAGCTTTTTCTAAATCTTCACCTTTTAAAAGACGAATATTTCTTTGTAAATAATTAAGTCTTTTAGTTAGTTTAACTTTATAAGCATCTAAATCCTTTAAATCTTCTTCACTAATATCGTATTTTCTTTTTAATAAACTTAAATTATCTTTGTCTTCATTATTTAGTATACTAGCAATATCAGCTTTAATAGCAGTTGCTTTTTGATCACCAAATTTTAAATTTTCAAGTTCATCTAATTTATCAAGAATTTCTTGATAATTAAATAAATATGAAACTCTTTTTCTCATTTTTTCAAGTTGTTGAATAAGTTTATCAAGTTTTTCTAATTTTTTCTCCCTTTTTTTAGAATCGCTATTTTCAATTTCACTTTTTTGTTCATAAGCTGCAATTATTGTTTCGCTTAAATCGTTTGTATAAATTTCTAATTGTTTAATAAATTCACTATTCATAATATAATCCCCCTTCATGAATACGGCGTTTATGATACCATAAAACTCATCTATTGTCAATAGTAACTTCTTAATCCTTATTTTAAACTCTTTAAATGCACTGGTTTATTACTATTTTCAAATAAAACTACTTTATTTTTACTTATTAATTCATATACTTTAGCACTTATTAATTCATATTTATAAATAAGAGAGTCTTTATTAATTGTTAAAGGTATTTGTAAATCTTTTTTAATTTTATTTAAATATTTTTGACCATTATTATTAAATCCTAAAACTTTAATATAATCTAAAGTTAATTTTTGATTATCTTTTTTAGTAAATCCTATTAAAATATGAATAAACATTCTTCTTAAACGGTTATAAGTGTATCTTTTAGATTTAGTCATTTCTATTAATTCATCTAAACTATGACATTTATTAATAATCTTTTTTAAGCGATTTTCAATTCCTTCTGAAACATCTTGATAAATATTTAAATTGTCATCAGTAATAATCTTATATTTAAGATATGAAAAGTAATCATCTAAAGAAATGTTTTCAATATAATCTAATGAACATGTTGGTACATATTTAGTTATGTCTTTATTATCTTTTAATTTAACTCTTATATTTGTGGCGCTTACTATATTGGTATCTTCTAAAGTATCTAAATAATTATTAGTTCTTTTAATTGAAATAGGATTAATTTGATAATTATTTAATTTTATAGCTTTTAAATAAGAAATTCCAAGTAAATCATTGGGGAGAAAGTTAAAGTTGATATTTAAAGCTTTTGCTAAAGCAGTTGGATAATTATATCCTTCTTTTAAATAATTTTTAATATCTTTTTGATATTTTTCACTTTCAATATAAGTATATTCACTTATTTTTTGTAAAATTTCTAAATTGTTTGATTCACTACCAAATACTAAATATTGACATTTTAATTCATTTAAGATTTTAAGACTAATACTAGCAAATGTATCAGCACTTTGAGTTCCAAAAACAAAAGGTAGTTCAATAACTAAATCAATACCATTTAATAAAGCAATTTTAGTTTTGTTTTCTTTAGAAATAATTGAAATTTCCCCACGTTCTAAAAAATAACCATTTAAGATAAGAATAATAAGTGAATTAGGAAATAATTCTTTAATCTTTTTTAAATGGTAAATATGTCCATTATGAAATGGATTATATTCACAAATAATACCAATAATATCCATATAAAATCACAGATTCACTATAACATATTTCTTTCTTTTTGGAAACAATTTATTGCTATTAAAAAAACTTTTGGTATAATTAAAAACAGGTGATTAAATGATAATTTGTGTTGTAGGTCCAACTGGAGTAGGTAAAACTAAACTTAGCATTATGCTAGCTAAACATTATAATGGGGTAGTAGTAAATGCTGATGCTTGTCAAATATATAAAGAACTTAATATAGGTAGTGCTAAAGTAAAAGAAGAAGAAAAAGAAGGAATAAAACATCTTCTTTTCGATATAAAGAGTCCAAAAGATGATTATAGTGTTTGTGACTATCAAAAAGATTTAAGAAAAGTTTTAGAAGATTATAAAGATTCTAATATTATTTTAGTGGGGGGAACAGGACTATATATTAAAGCAGGATTATTTGATTATAGTTTTAGTGAAATTGAAAAAAAAGATTATAGTAATTTTACTAATGAAGAATTATATAAAATGTGTTTAGAAATTGATGAAAATATAAAAATAGATAAAAATAATCGAAGAAGATTAGAAAATTTTTTAAATAGAAAAGATAAAAAAATTAAAAATCCTATACCTTTATATGATGTAGTTTATATAGGTCTTACAACAAATAGAAATAAATTATATAGTATAATTAATGAAAGAGTAGATAAGATGTTTGATGAAGGTCTTTTAGAAGAAGTTAAAGAACTTTATATAAAATATCCGCAAGCTAATATATTGCAAAGAGCAATTGGTTATAAAGAAATTATCTCTTATTTAAATGGTTCTATTTCATTAGAAGAGGCAAAAGAATTAATCAAAAAAAATACTCGTCATTATGCTAAAAGACAATATACTTGGTTTAATAATCAATTAAATGTTTGTTGGTTTAATACTGATTTTACTGATTTTAATAAAACGTATGAAGAGGTTATTAATTATTTAGAAAATATTATTTTAAAATAATCTATTGACTAGTAAAAAAATATAGATTAAAATTTAGTTAATAGAATAGGTGAATATATGAAGGGTAGAAATTTTTTAATTGCTATTTTGATGGTTGTTGAAGCTTGTTCTCTTTTTTTGATGTATAAAAGTAGTAATAATAAAAATGCTGAACCAGTCGTTTTGGAAAATGTTGTATATAATGATAGTAGTATAAAATTTGTATATATGTTAGAACAAAATAGGGGAATGGAAGATTATCTTAAATCATATGTTAATAATTGGCCTAGTGATATATATCAATATGATGAATTTAAATCTAATTGTTTAAATTATGATAATGAAAAAATTGCCGATGCTTTAAGTTATAATTTGGAAAATAATTTAGTTATTTTAAATTCTAATATAGCTAAAATATGTTATTTATATTTTAATAAAAAAGAAAATACTAATCAGTTGGATTAGTATTTTTAAATTCTTGATAATATATAGTTTTAAAATTATGAGCTTCAACTTTAACTTGACCTTCATCAGCTTTTTTTAATTCTTCATTATTTACTAAAAAATACTTATGATGAATATAATCTTTACCATCATTTGCTACAGGATCATCCCAAGTTAAATCTAAATGTAACCATTCATCATCAATTTTAACGGCATTCCAAACATGGCCATCTGATTCATTATTAGTATCTTTACTAGTAGTACCTATTTTATAATTTTGATAACCTAATTTAGATAATATAATAGCCATTAAATCAGCATATCCATTACAAGTAGCATACCCTTCAATAGCTGGTCCATATGCTATATAGGATGTATATTTACTAGTTCCTGTTTCGTTTCTTTCAATATCATATTTTGTATGGTTTATAATATAATCATGAATTCTTTTTAAATTTTCAAAATCATCATCATCTTTTTTATATAAGTCTTTAATTAAATTATCAACAAATTCATTTATAGTTTTTATTTCATCTTCAGTATATATATATTCGACGTTTATAGTTATTTCTCCTGATTCTGTTCGTGAAGCATGAAGAGGATTTTTAATGGTATGATAAGGGTGAACATAGTTATTAATATGGGTTAAAATTTCTTCAGAATTCATAATTTGAGAATAATCATCTAAACAATTTTCATATTCATTTGGACAATAAAAAGTAAATTCACTCCATCCTTGATTTAGGACACTATAAAAAATATTTAATAAATCTTGATAAGAGTAGGGAATATATTCTTTACTATTTTGAATATATAAAAAATCATAGTCTTTAGTATATTCATCACCTTTTTCAATCGTTAAAACTGGTTTATTAGAGATCGTTTTCGATAAAAAATTAGTTATTTTATTTGCATTTAATAATATGATAATAATAAAAATATAGCATATTAGAGGAATAATATATTTTTTCATTACACACCTTCTATGACAATTTTATCAAAAAAAAATAAAGTAGTAAACTACTTCATATTTTTAATTTTAGCATTTAATCTTTGTTTTTCACGATTAACTTTATTTTCTTTAATTAAACCTTTTTGATAAGCTTTATCAATAGTTTCTTGTAAATCTTTAAAAACTTTTGTTGCACCTTCAACATTAGAAGAGGCAATTTCTTTTTCACAAGCTTTAATTAAATTTTTAACTTTTGCTTTTAGTTCATGATTGGCATCTGTTTTTTTTGCAATTACTTTAACAGCTTTTTTAGAACTTTTGATATTTGGCATGTAATCCCTCCTTAAAAATTCATATTAATTTTATCAAAAAATATGTTATAGTGCAAGTAATTCTTGTATTTATATTAATTTTTACTAAATGTTAATAATTCCTTATCATTCGACATAATATATAGAAAAATATATTTATAATGTAATTGGTGAGTAATATGAGAAAATTTAAAACTCGTAAAAAAATAAATATGTTTATTATTTATATAGGATTATTTTTAGTTAGTATGGGGCTTTCAATAAAATATTTATATAGTAATAATTTGATTAATAATAATACTATTATTGATTATCTTATTGCTGATAATTTTTCTTATGAAGATATTAATAGTGTTGATTTTTTATTAAAATATGCTCTTAATATAAATATAATTAAAGATAAAGAAACAAATATAGAAGATGATATTAGTAAGCCTTTAGAAGTTCCTTTAAAACCTGATACTTCTTTAAAACCTATTGTTTATATTTATAATACTCACCAAGAGGAAAAATACGAAAGTCCTTATTTAGGAGCATATAATATTGCTACTAACGTATTATTAGCAAGTAAAATGTTAAAAGAATATTTGGAAGATGAAGGAATTGGAAGTTATGTTGAAGAAGAAAATATTACTAATATGATTCACGCTCTTAATTTAAAATATAAAAATAGTTATGAAGTTAGTAGAATGCTTTTAGAAAGGAGAAAAAGTGAAATAGATACTTTAAAATATTTTATAGATTTACATCGAGATAGTAGTGCTTATTCGAAAACAACGGCCCAAATTGATGGGGTTAGCTATGCAAAAATTTTATTGGTGGTTGGATTAGAACATGATCAGTATGAAATAAATTTAGAAAAAGCAAATATTATTGCTTCAAAAATTGAAGCTTTTAATCCATTATTATTTAGAGGAATTTCTAAAAAAAGTGGAGAAGGAGTAAATGGTATTTACAATCAAGATTTTGATCCTAATACTTTATTAATTGAAGTAGGAGGACAATATAATAATATTAGTGAAATAAATAATACGCTAAAAGTTCTTTCTAAAATTTTAGCTGAATTTATAAAGGAAAATGAAAATGAATAAAAAGAAAAAAATGCATCCGATATTAAAAATTATATGTGCTTTATTTGTTGTTTTTATAGCACTTTATATTGCTAGTTTTAGTGGATATTATGAAAGTAGAATTAGAAATAAAGTAGCTATTACTAATGAAAGTATTAAAGAATTTGAAGAAAAAATAAATAATGGAGAAGTTATTAATTTAGATTCATATCTACAGAATGAAATTGAAGATTATAGTAATCCTGTATCTAAATTGGGAGATAATATTACGACGGGAATTGAAAAAGTAGTTACAGAAGGTTCAAAGATTGTTGTTAACATTCTTAAATCACTCTTTTAAAAATATATATTTTATAGTATAATATTAAATGGAAAGTAGGGTTTTAAAGGTGAAAGTATTATGTATTGGTAAATCATGTATAGAAACTACTTGTGTTATTAATGAAAGACTTGAAGAAGGTAAAACTATTACGATTGAAAATAAGACAGAATGTAGTGGAGGACTGATAGGAAATATTGCCTATTTATTAGGTAAATGGGGGGCTGAAGTTTATATTGCAAGTATGCTTGGTGCTGATGATGGTGCGACTAAAATAAAAAAGGATTTTGAAACTATAGGTGTTAAAACTGATTATATTGAAACAAGTTTTGATAAAAAAACAGCTCAAATTATTTCAATTGTTAACGAAACAACAAAAAATAAAACAATATTAGATATTGTTACTAATTCTTTTTTAAAAAAGTATTCATTTGGAATAGAACCAGATGTTATAGTTAGTGATGGTAATGATTTTAATGCATTAGTTTCAGCATATGATAGATATCCTAAAGTTCCGTCTTATTTAGTAGTAACTCATACTAATAGTGAAATGTTAGAACTTTGTAAATATGGTGGTACTTTAATTATTAATAAAGGAGCTGCTGAAACTATAAGTGGAATGAAATTTGATTATAATAATAGTGCAACATTAGTAAATATTTATAATAAATTAAAACAAAGATTTAGTAAATCAGAAATAATTATTACTTTAAAAGAAAGAGGATCATTATATTCTATAAATGGTCAAGTAAAAATAATGCCGACAATTACAACTGCAATTGTTGATACAAATGGTGCTAAAGATACTTTTGTAGGAGCTTTTGTTTATGGAATGGGTCGTAATTTTGGATTAGAAAAATCAATTGCCTATGCTACAATTGCGGCTTCTATTAGTACAACTAGATTAACTAGTAGAAATTCAATTCCATCATTAACAGAAGTATCTACTTATTATGATTCTAAATTTGGAC
Source organism: uncultured Bacilli bacterium (assembly GCA_947629465.1). Classification (GTDB taxonomy): domain Bacteria; phylum Bacillota_I; class Bacilli_A; order RF39; family UBA660; genus SIG200. The sequence goes on from CANRDZ010000001.1 coordinate 45,618, forward strand.
CACAAAATAATCCAAATAATGATAATACTAATACCCAAACCGGTACAACTGAAAATAATAAAGAAACTACTAGTGAGCCAGCAAATCAAACGGTTTCAGTTTCTAACCCAGTAGAAACGCCAGAAAATAAAGTTGAACAAACAAGTTCTCCTTCTTTTGAAAACCAAGAAAAAAGTGAAAATGATGATGGTAATGGGGCAGTAAATCTAAATGTTAACTAGTAAAACACCACGGATTGATTTACATGGTGAAGAAGTTGCTCTTTGCTATGCTTTAGTTAATGAATTTTTAAATGATAACTTTAAAATGGGAAATAAAGAAGTAGTAATTGTCCATGGTAAAAGTACAAATATTTTAACCAATGAAGTTCATAAAATATTAAAAAGTCATAAGCTAGTTCATAAATATTATCTTAATAATTGGAATTTAGGAGAAACAATTGTAATTTTAAAATAAATGTAAAAAACAGAATGTCAAAAAATATAAAAATTTAATTAAGTAAGACTATTTTTTACTTAAATTTTAATTTTTAGACAAATAGTTGACATTTCTTTTTTTATGTGCTATACTTATAACGTATTTAGGGGGTATGGCAAATGAAAGGATACGTTTTAGATTACATTAACGAGAATGAATTTAAAAAATTAGAAAGAGCTTTAAAAAAATATAATATGTTAGCTTTTAAAAAATTAAATTTTGAATTCTATCCTGCCTTAAGAAATGGTAAATTTTTAGGAGAAAAGGTTGAGACTAGTCGAAAAAATGATACTGAAAAATATGAACTTCGATTACCAAGCGATAAAATGTTTACGCAAATACATGGTGAAGTAAAATTAATTTATACTGTTCATAAAAAAGAACAAGTTGTTATTCTTGAGACAATTACACCATCAGATATTTTATTAGAAGGTCATATGTCAGAATTAACTACATATAAAGGTATTATGATTTCAAAAGCTAATGCTTCAAAAGATATGTTTAAGATTGATTTACTTAATATGTTACAAAATAAATAATTAAGATATTAGTTAAAAAGCTAATATCTTTTTTTAATAAATGCTTGAAGTTTAAATATAGTTATAGTATAATTAAATGGCAAGTGGACCTCTAGCTCAGTTGGTTAGAGCATCCGGCTCATAACCGGGCGGTCGTAGGTTCGAGTCCTACGAGGTCCAC
>CANRDZ010000002.1 GCA_947629465.1 uncultured Bacilli bacterium
CACCAAATGATGGCAGCCAGTAACAGGCCTTATAGGCCATTGAGAAAATCCACCTCTTTTAGGGGTGGATTTTTAATTATTACAATAATTTAAAAGGAAATGGACAAAATAAAACATATATAAATATTATAAGGAGAAAATGTATGAATAACAATTTAGATAAATTTATAGATGAATTTACTAATAATTATAGTGATTTATTTGTTGAAGTATTTTACATTCAATATATAAAAGAATTTAATTTAAAAGATTTTAATAAAGCGATAGAAAAAGTATATCAAGAATTAATTTATAAAATTAATGATAGATTATATTATAAATTAAAGAGTTTAAATTATTCAAAAAAGACATATCAAAAATACAAAAATAAAAAGGAAGTCTAAACTTCCTAGTTATTGTAATTATTGTTGTTTCCAGTAAAGAAACCAGCACCTATAATTATAACTAATAATATGAATAAAACAATCCATATAGCAGCTCCTATGCCATAACCACTTGTATATCCTGCATAGTTTCCTCCGCCACAACAAGGAGTACTAGCATAGTTACCACCATAGTAACCATTATTTCCATAATAATACATATTATACCTCCTTTATGTATCTATTATATTTTATTATTCATAGTCACATTTTGACATTAAAAAATTAATAATTTATTTTGATATTCTTTTGAATATGTTATTATAAATATAAGGTGTGCTTATGAAAAAAACATTATCAAAAATTGATAAACCTTTATTAATTATTACCATATTATTATGTGGTATAGGTCTTTTAATGGTCTTTTCATCATCAACTATATCAGCAATACATAGATATAATAAAAGCATAACTTACTTTTTTATAAGACAATTAATTTTTATGATAGTTTCTTTTATTGGGGGATTTGTCATTATCCATATTCCAACTAAATGGTACAAAAAAATTTCTTGGTTATTAATTATAGCTATAATTGTATCTTTAACATCTTTACTTGTTTATGGAGAAATAACTAATCATGTTCAAAGTTGGTTTTATATTCCTCATACTGGTTTTGCTTTACAGCCATCTGAATTTGCTAAATCTTTTACGATAATATTTATGGCTACTTATTATAATAGTTTAATTAAAAAAAAGAATAAAAATATTTTAGCTTATTTTGTTCCATTTATCATATCAATTATTTTAGGCGTTTTGATTTTAATGCAACCTGATTTTGGAAGTGCAATGATACTTTTAGCTATAGCTTTTTGTATTTTTATAAGTATTCCTATGGAAAAAAGTAATTTGCCAAAAATCTTATTAATTCTTGGAATTGGGGGAATTATATTAGTTTTAACTCTTTTATATAGTGGAGCTGAAATTTTAAATAGTGACCAGATGAGTCGTTTTAATTTTCGTAATCCATGTCAAAGATATACAGAAGAATCTGGATATCAAGTTTGTAATGGCTTCATTGCCATTAATAATGGAGGTCTAACAGGAGTAGGAGTAGGAAATAGTACCCAAAAATATTTATATTTACCTGAAAGTCATACTGATTTTATTTTTCCTATTTTTATTGAAGAATTAGGTTTAATATCCGGTCTTTTTGTAATATTATTATATATTTTACTTTTATATCGCATTTTAAAAATTGCTAAAAGTGCTTATAATTTAAGAAATTCCATAATAGCTTATGGAACATTTTGGCTTTTTACTTTTCATATCATAATTAATTTATGTGGCATTTTATCTCTACTTCCTTTAACAGGAGTTCCTCTACCATTAATGAGCTATGGCGGATCATCAACAATTAACTTTTTAGGCATGATTTTTTTAACTCAAAGAGTAGCAATTGAAAATAAAGAAACTCAATATAAATTAGAATTAAAAAAATTAACAAATTAAGTGAAATTTAAATAATAAAAAAGGAAATCCATAAATTTTCTTATATATATATTAGTGAAAGGAGGAAATTTATGGATTTTTTTGAGCATTTAGAAGAACATAAATTAGTTATTTTAATATTAAGTATTATATTAAATGTTATTCTTTTAATAGGCACCTCTATACTAATATTTATGATAATTAATCAAAAGTGTGAATGTGAAGAACCAGAATTAAATTGTGAAGAAAAAAAAGAAATAGTTATTGAAGAAGAACCTTTAAAAAATTATCATGTAGAGGTTAAAGGAGCTGTAAATAACCCAGGTGTTTATATTGTTAATGATAATTATATAATTAATGATGTTATTAAAATGGCTGGGGGATTTAAAAATAATGCTTATAGCGATAACATTAATTTAAGTCGTCATTTATCTGACGAATTAGTAATATATGTATATACCAAAGATGAGTATAAGAAAAACACTAAAAAAGAAGTTGATATTTGCAATTGTCAAACTTATGATATTAGTGACTGTAAAGAAAATTACGAAAGTATAATTACTGATGGTAAAGAAACTCAAACATCTAATGAATCAAAAGAATTAAATAATACTGAAGAGAAGAATGAAGAAGTTTTAAAACTAATCAATATTAATACTGCATCCCAAAAAGAATTAATGACTTTACCTGGTATTGGAGAAAGTAAAGCTAATGACATAATTAATTATCGTGAAAAAAATGGTCTTTTTAAAAGTATAGAAGATATTAAAAAAGTAAATGGTATAAAAGATGCAACCTACAATAAAATTAAAGACAGTATTACAGTCTAATCTTATATATTATATTTTATTTATTTTTATAATAATTTATATCATAATAAATACAATTTTAATAACATATGATACCAATATATCAAATTTTGAATCAATTATAGGTACAGTTACAGATATAACTTATCAAGATGAAAAAATGACATTTATTTTAGTGAGTAATAAAGAAAAAATAATTTGCAATTATTATTCTAAAAATTACATCAATTTATTAGGGAAAAAAGTAATTATAACAGGTGAAAGAACCACTATAAATAATAATACTATTCCTAATAATTTTAATTACAAAAAATATTTATATAATAATAAAATATATGTTAAATATAATGTTAACAATATAAAGATAATAAAAAAAGAAAATATTTTTTATAAGTTAAAAAATTTAATTATTAAAAGAATAAATACTTTTAGCAATAAAATTAAACCCTATTTAAATCTATTTATATTAGGAGAAAATGATTATTTAGATAAAAGTATTGCTAACATATATAGAACTAATGGAATTTGGCATTTATTTGCAATTTCTGGGATGCATGTAAGTATCATTATTATTTTATTTAATAAAGTTTTTAAAAAACTAAAATACCGAAATATATTAATAAGTATATTTTTGCTTTATTTTGTTTTTTTAACTAATTATTCATTATCTGTTATTAGAGTTGTTTTATATTATATTTTAAAAAATATTTTAGCTTATTATGATATAAAAATTTCTTCTATAAGAATTCTTTTGCTGTGTGCGTTTTTGTTATTATTAATAAATCCTTTTAATATTTTTAATGTCGCCTTTCAATATTCATTTTTAGTTTCAGCTTCTTTAATCTTAATGAATAAAAGAATTAAAGGTAATTATTTTAAAAAAATTATTTTAATCAGTTTTATATCATTTATCGTAAGTTTGCCAATTACTATAAATTTAAATTATGAAATAAATTTATCAAGTATATTTTTAAATATTTTTTATGTTCCTTTTATATCTTTTTTAATTTTTCCCATTTCTATTATTTCTTTTTTATTTCCATTATTAAGTAAATTATTAGAAATATTAATTACTTTTTTAGAATTTACAAATAAAATAATATATAATTTAAAATTAACAATTGTTATTCCCAAAATACCATTTATAATTATTATTATATATTATTTAGCAATTTATTTTATTTATAAAAAAAATAAAAAAAGTTTATATTTTTTACTTTTATTTCTACTTATAATTAATAAAATAATATATAAACTTGATAATAATTTTTATATTTATTATTTAGATGTTGGCCAAGGTGATTCTAGTATTATAATAAGTCCCTTTAAAAAAGAAGTTATTATGATTGATACGGGAGGTAATATTTATTCTAATTATCATATTTCTGATAATATTATAATTTTTTTAAAAAGTTTAGGAATAAAAAAAGTTGATTCACTTATTTTAAGCCATGGAGATTATGATCATATGGGGGAAAGCATTAATATAGTCAATAATTTTAAAATAGATAAAGTATTTTTTAATTGTGGAAATTTTAATAATTTAGAAAATAATTTAATAGATGTTTTGAAAAAAAAGAATATATCATTTTATAGTTGTTATAAACAATTAGAAATTAATGATAAAAAATTATATTTTATAAATAATAAAAATTATAATAATGAAAATGATAATTCTATTGTTACTTATACCAAATTGGGTAGCTATCAATTCCTTTTTATGGGTGATGCAAGTATAAATGTTGAACAAGATTTAATAAATAAATATAAATTAAATAACATAGATGTTTTAAAAGTTGGCCATCATGGTAGTAAAACAAGTAGTGATAAAGAATTTATAAATGAAATAAAACCAAAATATTCAATAATTAGTGTTGGCAAAAATAATCGATATGGACATCCTGATAAAGAAACTTTAGATAATTTACAGAATTCAACAATATATAGAACTGACTTATCTGGAAGTATTATGATTAAAATAAAAAATGATAAGTTAAAAATAAAAGAATATATGCCTTAAAAAACAATAAATTTTAAATAATATAATTTAAAAGACGACACCACAAAGTAAAAAAGCCATAAAATATAATACATTATATAATGTTTATATAGATTAGAGTAAAGACTTAAGGCCTTGCTCTTTTTTATACTTTCAAGGAAAAATTCAAAATAAGACTTGTCTAAAAAAAAATCATTTGAGATAATAAATATATGAATACATATTTAATAGTTAGTGAAACAATTTATCATTGTAATGAAGCAATAAAAAAAATAAAAGGTGATATTACTAATATCATAAGTTTTAATTTAGATGAAGATACAATTGATGATGTCCTTACTGAAGCATCATATCAATCCATATTTAATGAAAGTAAATGTCTAATAGTTAGAAATGCTAAATTTTTTTCTACTAGTAAGCAAGCCGATTCTAAAAAAAATAAGGAAATTAGTGATAAATTATTAAAATATTTAGAAAAAGAAAATAAAAATACTAAAATTGTATTTATTTTAAATGGCAAAGCTGATAGTAAGAAAAAAATTTATAATATAATTAAAGATAATAATAATTTATATCAATTTTCATTTTTAACTAAAACGGAAATGAAAAATGAACTTTATAAAATATGTCGAGAAAATAAATATAATATATCTGATAATTCATTATGGCATATTATTAATAACAGTTATGGTAATTTTGATTTAGCTTATAATGAATTAAAAAAAATTATGATTTATTATGGTAATCCATGTGAAATTAAATATCAAGATGTAATTCTTTTAACAAGTAAAACAATTGAAGAAAACAATTTTAAATTAGTTGATAGTATTATTGATAGAGATATAGAAAATGCTTTAATTTTAGTTGAAGAATTAAAAATATTAAAAATAGAACCTACTATTATTATTGCTCTTTTATATCGTGAGTATAAATTAATGTTATCAGTATATTTATATGAAAAGAATAAATATTCTCATAATGAAATATTAACTAATTTAGGAATAACTGATTGGATATATGATAAAGTCAAAAAAAATTTAGGAAAATATAAAATAGCTGAAATAAAAGAAGAGATAATTAATTTAAGTGTTTTAGATTATAAATTAAAAAGTGGTATTTTAAATAAAGATTTAGCTTTACTTACTTATATTATAAATTTATGTTTATAGACATTTAAGCATTATTTTGTTAGAATATAAATGCATTTTAAGGGGAGAGATTAAAGATGAAAGAAACTGTAGTTGTAGGTATGAGTGGAGGAGTAGATAGTGCTGTAGCAGCTTTCTTACTAAAAAAAGAAGGATTTAATGTTATAGGTCTTTTCATGCGTAATTGGGATAGCGCAATTAATGGTGAAGATTTTCAAAATAATGATATTATTTGTCCTCAAGAAAGAGATTATAATGATGCTTTAAAAGTATGTGAAAAATTAAATATTCCTCTTTATAGAGTTGATTTTATAAAAGAATATTGGGATTATGTTTTTAAATATTTTTTAGATGAATTAGAAAAAGGGCGAACTCCCAATCCTGATATGTTATGTAATAAATATATTAAATTTGATTTATTTAAAAAAGAAGCTCAAAAATTAGGAGCTGATTATATAGCTACAGGCCATTATGCAAGATTAGAAAAAGGCAGATTATTAAGAGCAAATGATTTAAATAAAGATCAAACATATTTTTTAGCTGATGTAACTCCAAATGAATTAAAAAATGTTTTATTTCCAATCGGGAATTTATTAAAAAGTGAAGTTAGAAAAATTGCTCAAAAAGAAAATTTAATTGTTGCCGATAAAAAAGATTCAACAGGTATATGTTTTATAGGAGAAAGAAATTTTCAAAAATTTATTCAAAATTTTTTGAAAGAAAATAAAGGTGATATAGTAAATATAGCTACTAATGAAGTAATTGGAACTCATAAAGGCCTTATGAATTATACTATTGGTCAAAGAAAAAATGTTGGTATTGCAGGACATACTGATCGCCATTTTGTTTGTGGTAAAGATGTAGAAAAAAATATTTTATACGTTACTATTGGTGATGAAGAATATTTATATAGTGATGCATGCATAATAGAAAATGTAAATTTTATAAGCAGTACCCATCCAACTTTTTGCACCGCAAAATTTAGATACCGTGGAATAGATCATCCAGTAGAATTGGAATATTTAGAAAATAATGAAATATTAGTTAAATACGCATCTAGAGCTAAATCTGTTACTCCTGGTCAAGCATGTGTTTTATATTTAGGAGAAGAATGTCTTGGATGTGGTTTTATTAAAGAAGTATATAAAAATAATCAAAAATTATGGTATTTATAAATTTTTAGTCGTTTTATAAGTAAAATATATATTTAGAAAAACAACTATAAAAATATTTGCAATTTCTGATATGATTAAAGAATACATTCCAATATGGATAAGAGAAGTTATAGCCAAAGTAATAAGTTTTACAATAACTCCAAAAATTGTAATATTCATTGTTATTTTGGCTTTATCTAAAGCTTGAAGATAGCTCATTAATATAGCTTCAATATAAAATAAAGGAAAAATTGGCGCTAAAACTTTAACATAATTTAACCCTAAATTAGTAGAATATAAAAAAGATAATAGCTTATCAGCAAAAAAAACTAAAACTATTGAATAAGATATACCGATAAGTAAAGAAAAGAATAAAGCTTCTTTAAGTCTTTTTTTTAAGTTAGCGTAATTTTTTTTAAGATAATTTTTACTAATTTCAGGAATTAATGCCGATGATATAGCTGTAATGAAAAATGAAGGAACAGTTAATATAGTCATAGTATAAGCATTATAAGCACCATATTCAATTAATATATAATCATTAGAATATCCCGAAAATAATAATAAATTTGTAAGAATTATTGGCTCAAAAAAATAGCCAATATTACCAATAATTCGTGAAGAAACTGTTGGAAGAGAAATATTTAATATATTTTTAAGTATACCTTTATTAAAAGAAAAAGCATTTTTATTTATTTTAATATTTTTAGGAATAAACAGAAGATTTATAAAAATAGAGACAACTTCTTCAACAAAAGAAAATAAAAATAAAGAGGCCGCTGCTAATATTTCACTTTTTGCCATTATAGAAGGAACAAATAGATATATTAAAACTCCTCTTACAATTTGTTCAATGATATTTGAAACGACATTAGGAATCATATTTTGTTTGCCATAAAAATATCCTTTAATAATACTAGAAATCGAAATAATTGGAAATGTCAAACTCATAGCAATAATAAGCAAATAACATCTTTCTTCATGTAATAAATGAATGGCAATAAATTTAGCTGATATAATCATTAATATAACAACAAATAAATTAATAATCATTATTAATAAAGTAGCAGTAGATATAATTTTAGAATTTGAATGTTTTCCTTCAGCAACTAATTTTGATATGGTGGTAGGTAAAGCCAAAGTAGCTATTGTAATAAGTAAAGAATAAGTAGGCATTACTAATGAATATAAACCAATAACTGACGCTCCCACAATTCTTGTGTAAATAATTCTAATAACAAATCCAAGTATTTTTGTTATAATTCCCCCAAGAATTAATATAATAGTAGATTTTAAAAAGATATTTTTATTATTCATATAGTCCACCTTTAAAAAAGAAATGAAATATTATATAATAATAATATGAAAGGCAAGAATTATTTATGGCAATAAATAACGAAAATACATTAAAACAAATAGATTTATATAGTCGATTAATGCCAGCTTTTAATACAAAAATTAAAGAATGGCAAAGAGAAAAAATTTTTAATATAAATCAAATGGATTTATGGAATTATTGTCTTCAAAAGAAGTGGTTAGGAAAAAAGAACTTAAGAATGTATGAATTAGTAGATGATATTCTTAATATTGATATCATTGACTATATAAAATTTAAAAATCAGAATAAAAAAAATGAATAGGATGATTAATTTGGAAGAAAAAGAAAAAGAAATAAATTTTGAAACTATATGTGAAAAATTAAAATATTTAAGTGAAGAATCTATAGCAAGAATAAAAGAAGCTTATCTTTTTGCTTGTGATGAATATAAAGATGAAAAAAGAAGAAGTGGAGATGATTATATTACTCATCCACTTCATGTTGTAGATATATTAATTGATTTAAATGTTGATGAAATAACCATAATATCAGCTCTTTTGCATGATACATTAGATAAAGGTAAAAATGCCACTCCTGAATTATTAAAGGAAAAGTTTGGAGATGAAGTATCAATCATTGTAAGCAATATTTCTAAAATAAATAAATTAGAACTTACAGATGAAACTGAAAATTCAATTATATATTTAAGAAAGGTTTTAGTAGGACTTGCTGAAGATCCAAGAGTATTATTTATTAAACTTGCAGATCGTCTTCATAATTTAAGAACTAGTTATGCTGTTAGTGAAGAAAGCAGAAAACAAACTGCTAAAGAAACAATGGATGTTTTAATTCCAATAGCACATCGTTTAGGAATTAATTCTATTAAAAGTGAATTAGAAAATATATGTTTACAAATTTTAAAACCAGATGTTTATAATGATATATTAGAAAAACTTAATAATACCGTTCAAGAATTAAATGATAATCTTTTAAAAATGAAAGAAGACTTGATAGAACTTTTAATTGCGAATAATATTAATCATGAAATAAAAGGAAGAGTTAAAAGTATTTATAGTATTTATAATAAACTCAATAAAGGAAAAAAATGGGATAGTATTTATGATATTTTAGCTTTAAGAATATTTGTTAAAACGGAAGCAGAATGTTATACTACTATTGGTTTAATACATTCAAAATATCGACCAGTTCCTAATAGATTTAAAGATTATATAGCTAATCCTAAAGAAAATATGTATCAAAGTTTACATACTACAGTTTTTGGTGATGATGGCAAATTTTACGAAATTCAAGTTAGAACTTATGAAATGGATGAAATTGCTGAAAAGGGTTTAGCATCTCATTGGTCATATAAAGAAAATGGAGTAAAAAAAGTCCAAGCTATGATGGAACAAAAACTAGAATTATTTCGTAACATTATTGAATCAGCTAGTGAAGAAAACGATTTATCTTTTGAAAAAACGATGAATAATAATTTTTTAGGAGAATTAATATATGTTTATACTCCAAAAGGAGATGTAATTGAGCTACCTTTTAATGCCACTCCAATTGATTTTGCATATCGAATTCATAGTAAAATAGGAGACACTACAGTTGGAGCTATAGTTAATGATAATATTGTTCCTTTATCATATAATCTCCAAAATAATGATGTAGTCAAAATAATTACAAATAAAGAAGCAATTCCAAGTAGTGATTGGTTAAGTTTTGTTAAAACAGAACAAGCTAAATCAAAAATTAAAGCATATTTTAGTAAAAAAGATCGAGAAGAATATATATCAAAAGGTAAAAATATTTTAGAAAAAGAAATTCGAAGAAGAAAATTAAGTATTAGTGAAGTTTTAAATGATGAAAAATTAGCGAAAATTTTTAAAGATTTAAAATTAAATAATTTAGATGAATTATATTTATCAATTGGATCATTACGTTATACAGCAGGTTATATTATTAATCTTACAAATGAAGATAAACATAACATTGATGATATATTAATTGAAAAAATAAAACCTAAAATTAATAATAATAAAGATAATAATGATATTATCGTAGATGGTAATACCAATATTTTATATAATTTAGCAAAGTGCTGTAAACCAGTTAAGGGTGATGAAATTGTAGGTTTTATTACAAAAGGCGAAGGAATTTCTGTTCATAAAAAAGATTGTCCAAATATAACTAGTAATAAAGATAGATTAATTCAAATTTCATGGAATGATGAAGTAGAAAATACTTATTATACTAATATTAATATTTTTGTAAATAATAATGATTTTTTAAGTGATTTAATAGCTATAGCTACAAAAGAAAAAATTAATATTGTTGAATTTAAAAATAAAACTATTGATAATGGAACTATTTATGAAATAGAAATTAAAGTAAAGAATAAAGAAGAATTAGAACGATTTAAAAATCAGATTAGCAAATTTAAAAATGTTAAAGTAATGGAGTAAAAATGAAAGTAGTTATTCAAAGAAGTAAAAATAGTAATGTAATGATAGATAATAAAATTTATAATAGTATAAATAAAGGTTTAGTCGTTCTATCTTGTTTTACTGAAGGAGATAGTATTGAAGATATAAATTATATCGTTAAAAAAATTGTTAATTTAAGAATATTTGATGATGATAAAGGAATTATGAATAGAAGTATTATTGATATTAATGGAAGCATTTTATCAATTAGTCAATTTACATTATATGCTGATACCAAAAAAGGTAATAGACCTAGTTATATAAAAGCTTTAAATGGTTTAGAAGCAAATAAATTATATGATCTCTTTAATAAAGAATTAAGTAATATAGTACCAACTTTAACCGGCGTTTTTGGGGCTGATATGCTAGTTAATATCGAAAATGATGGACCAATTACAATAATAATAGATAGTAAAAATAAATAATACTTTCAAAAGGATTAGTTATGAATATATATGAAAATAAAAATATTTGTGCAAAATGTGGTGGAAAATGTTGTTTAGAAGGTGGATGTGATTATTTAGTTAGTGATATTGAAGAATTTAATATTCAAAATTTTTGCGATTTACTTGAAAGTGGTAAAGCTTCCATAAAAGCAATTTTAAATGAAAATGAGATAGAAAGTAAAAAAAACATTGAAGTAATTTTAATTTTAAAATCTCGTAATATAAATAGAGGAGCTATAGATTTAATTTCTATTGAAACACCTTGTTCATTATTAACTGCAACAGGTTGTTTTTATCCTTTTTTAAAAAGGCCAGGATTTGCTAGACACTTAATTCCCGATCCAAATTATGAATGTTATAGTGATTTAAATTATAAATCAGAATATTTAAAATGGCGCCAATATCAAAGTGTATTAGAAAATATTATAAAAGAAAAAACTGGTTTAAGTAAATATGAAGAATTTAGAAAAGAATTAGAGGAATTTTTTTATAATATTTTACATAGAAATTTTGAAGATGCGTCGGTTAAATCAATAAAAGAAGCTCATTTTCTTTTAAATTATCTTAAAAGGTATTATGAAAATGAGTATGAAAGAGCTCTAATTAATTCAAATAGTCCTAAATTAAATAAAAAAAGATAATTTAATTTACAAAAAAATATTTAAAGTTGTTGAATGTAATTGACGCAAATTAAAAAAAGTAATAAAATAATTATAGATTTTCTATAAAAAGACAAGTAATTTATTAATAAATACTTTAAAAGAGAAGACGGTTGGTGAAAAAGTCAAAGTAATTAATAAATGAAGACACTTTTAAATATGTAGAAACGCACAAGTGGTGTGATAAAAATTAAGGCCTAAAAATAAGGTGGTACCGTGCTAATTTTGCGCCCTTATGTTTTTAGGCTTTTTATTTTTTTAGAAAGGATTTTAAAAATGATAACTAAACCAAAAGGGACAACAGATATTACAGGTAATGATGCCTTACTTTGGGAGTATGTTAATTCTGTTGTCAGTAATATTATGACTGCTTATAATTATGAGTATATTAGAACTCCTATTTTTGAGATGAGTGAATTGTATCATCGCAGTGTTGGAGAAAATTCTGATATAGTAAGAAAAGAAACTTATGATTTTAAAGACAAAGGCAATAGAAATCTTACCTTAAGGCCGGAAGGAACAGCTGGAGTAGTAAGAAGTTACTTGGAAAATAAATTATATGCCTCTCCTGATATTAAAAAATATTATTATAATGGTACAATGTATCGTTATGAAAGGCCCCAAACGGGAAGATTAAGGGAATTTACGCAATTTGGCGTAGAAGTAATAGGTAGTAATGATCCAATAATTGATGCTGAAGTAATTAGTTTACAATATCACCTTTTAGAAGCTTTACATATAAATAATTTACAAGTTAATATAAATACTTTAGGAGATGAAGAATCAAGAGCAAATTATAAAGAAGCATTATTAAAATATCTAAAGCCCCATATAAATGAATTATGTGAAGATTGTAAGGAAAGATTTAAAACAAATCCTTTAAGAATATTAGATTGTAAAATTGATGCTAATTCAGAAATTTTAAAAAATGCTCCCAAGACTATTAATTATTTAACAAAAGACGCTAAAGATAGATTTGAAAAAGTTTTAAGATATTTAGATTTATTAGAAGTTGATTATGAAGTAAATCCAAGAATAGTAAGAGGTCTTGATTACTATGATCATACAGTATTTGAAATTGTTTCTTTAGATAAAGAAGAAACAAGTCAAAGTGTTTTAGGTGGGGGAGGACGTTATAATAAATTAATAAAAGAACTAGGAAATAAAGATACATATGGTATTGGTTTTGCTTGTGGCATTGATCGTATTGTTAATATGATGAAAGAAATAGAATTATATAAAAATGTTCAAAAAGAAATAGATTGTTATGTTATGTATGTATCTGAAGAAGAAAAATTACATGCTATAGAAATTGTTCAAAATTTAAGATTAAATGGGGTAGTTACCGAAACGGATTCTTTAAATAAAGGCTTAAAAGGACAATTTAAGGAAGCGGACCGTTTAAATGCTAAATTTTTAATTATACTTAATAATGAGGATTTAAAAAAAGGTTTAGTTAATGTAAAAGATAACCATACAAAAGAAGAAGAAAAAGTTGATATAGATGAAATTGTCGAATACATTATTGGCAATTTATAAGGAGGAAAAAATGCAAAGAAGTTTAATAAATGAATTAAAAGAAAATGAATTTTCTAGAATTAGTGGCTGGGCTGAAAAAATTCGTGATACCAAATATATGATTTTTGTTATTTTAAAAGATGCATCTGGTAAAATTCAAGTATCAATAGATAAAGAAAAAAATTCAGATATAGTAAAGAGTTTAGATGGCATTCTTGCAAATAGTATTTTAGAATTTTCAGGTACAATGCATTTAAGTGAATATGTTAAGCAAGGTGGTAAAGAATTTATACCTGATAGTATTAAAATATTAAGTAGTGCATCTATGTTACCGATCGATGACACTGCTAATATTGATACTCGTCTTGATTATCGATGGATTGATTTAAGAAGTGAAAAAAATAACTTAATGCTTAAAGTTCAATCAGCTTTTGTAGATGGTATGAGAAAATTTTTGATTAAAGAAAATTTTACTGAAATTCACACTCCCAAACTAATAGCAACAGCATCAGAATCTGGTAGTGAAGTTTTTGAAGTTAAATATTTTGATCGTAAAGCTTATTTAGCTCAAAGTCCTCAATTTTATAAACAAATGGCTATAGCTAGTGGTTTAGAAAGAATTTTTGAAATAGCACCAGCTTTTAGAGCTGAAAATTCAAACACTAATAGGCATACAACAGAATTTACTTCCTTTGATTTAGAGTTTGCTTATATAGATTCTTATGAAGATGTTATGAATCTGGAAGAAGAGCTTTTAATCGCCGGTTTAAACAATGTTAAAAATCTTTATGAAAAAGAAATTAAAGAATATTTTAATGTTGATGTTATTATACCTACAAGACCATTTCCAAGAATAAAATTAAAAGATTTATATCAAGAATTAAATCAAAGATATAATTATCAAATACCTAAACAAGATATTGGAGATATGAATGCTGAAGCAGAAAAACTTACAAGTAGATATGCTATGGAACAATATGGTCATGAATTTATTTTTGTAACCGATTTTGCTAAAACAAAAAGAGCTTTTTATCATATGAGAAAAAATGATATTCCTCAAGGTTTTGACCTTATTTGGAAGGGTACAGAAATTACTACTGGAGCTCAAAGAGAACATCGTTTTGAAGAATTAAGTAAGCAAGCTAAAGAAAAAGGTTTAGATAAAGATGTAGAATTTTACTTACAATTTTTTAAATATGGTTGTCCTCCTCATGGTGGCTTTGCAATTGGTATAGATAGATTAACAATGCTTTTATTAGGAATACCTTCATTAAAAGAAGAAATGTTTATTTTTAGAGGTCCTTCAAGACTTACTCCGTAAAAGAAAGGAAAAGAAAATGGATTTAAGAGATTTATTTAATAATACTAAAAAATATTTAGATAAAGAAGTAACTTTATGTGGTTGGATTAGAAACCATCGTGATCAAAAAACTTTTGGATTTATTGATTTTTCTGATGGTACTTGTCAAAAACATTTACAAGTAGTATACGACGATAAAATTGATAATTTTACTGAAATTCAAAAATTACTTGTTGGTTGTGCTATAGCTATAACTGGAAAGATAGTAGAATCAAAAGGTAATCAAGAAATTGAAATGCAAGCTAGTAAAATTGAACTTTTAGGTGAATGTCCTGAAGATTATCCAATTCAACCTAAAAGACACACAAGAGAATTTTTAAGAGAACAAGCTTATCTTCGCCCAAGAACAAATTTATTTCAAGCAATTTTTAGAGTAAGAAGTATAACTGCATATGCTATCCATAAATATTTTCAAGAAAAAGGATATGTATATTTTCATGCTCCATTAATAACATCAAGTGATTGCGAAGGGGCTGGCGAAATGTTTCAAGTTACAACTCTTCCTTTAAATAAAATAAAAGGAGATATTGATTATAGTAAAGATTTTTTTGGTAAATTAACAGGTTTAACAGTAAGTGGTCAACTTGAAGCCGAAACATTTGCAATGGCTTATAAAAAAACTTATACTTTTGGACCAACTTTTCGTGCTGAAAATTCAAATACTAAAACTCATGCTGCGGAATTTTGGATGATTGAACCAGAAATTGCTTTTTGTGATTTAGAAGGTGATATGGACATTATGGAAGACATGCTAAAATATATTGTAAAATATGTTTTAGATAATGCTCCCGATGAAATGGATTTTTTTGATGCCTTTGTTGAAAAAGGTTTAAAAGAAAAACTTAACAAGCTTTTAAATAGTCATTTTACAAGAATAGATCACCATGATGTTATTAAACTATTAAAAGAAGCTCCCGTTAAATGGGAATTCGAGCCAACTTATGAAGGAGATATAGCTAAAGAACATGAAAAGTATTTAACTGAATATTTTAATGGTCCAGTATTTATTAAAAATTGGCCTAAAGATATTAAAGCTTTTTACATGAAATTAAATGATGATAGCAAAACAGTTGCAGCAGTAGATTTAGAAGTACCCGGAGCAGGAGAACTTATGGGTGGTAGTCAAAGAGAAGAAAATTATGATAAATTATTAAAACGAATGAAAGAATTAAATATGAAGGAAGACGGACTTGAATGGTATTTAAATTTAAGACGATATGGTGGATGTATTCATTCAGGTTTTGGAATGGGTTTTGAAAGATTATTAATATATTTAACTGGTGTTGATAATATTAGAGATGTAATTCCATATCCAAGAACTCCTAAATCATGCGATTATTAGAAAGCGTTGAGGTTTTTAATGAGTAAATTTACAAGTGAAATGGTTAATGAATATGCCAATAAATTATTAATTGGATTATCTAAAGAAGAAAATGAAATGGTTTTAAAAGAATTTGATATAATCGATCAAAATATTGATTTAGTAACAAAAATAAAAAATATAGATAAAGTAGAACCAATGACTCATGCTTTAGAGGATTTTGTTTATGAATTAAGAGAAGATATAGCAACTGAAAGTCCTACTATTGAAGAATTATTACAAAATTGTGATTCTTTTGAAGATAGAGAAATAGTTGTACCAAAAGTAGTAGGAGGGGATTAAAAATGAACCTTAATAAATCAATTGAAGAATTGCATGAATTATTAATAAATAATAAAATAACATCTAATGAATTAGTAGAAGAATCTTTAAAAAAATCAAAAGAAATAGAAGCAAAATGTAATGCTTTTGTAACAATTATTGATAATCCCAAAAAATCTGTAATTTCTGATAATTTACTTTCAGGTATTCCCTTTGGAGTTAAAGATAATTATTCAACTAAAGGAATTTTATCAACTGGATCATCTAATACTTTAAAAGACTATGTTCCCTTTTTTAGTGCTACAGCAGTTTTAAAATTAGAAGAAGCTGGAGCAGTAATGGTTAATAAAACAGCAATGGATGAATTTGGAATGGGAGGATCAGGTACAACCTGCCATACTGGAGCAGTTAAAAATCCTTGGAATTTAAATAGAATGTGTGGTGGTTCTTCAGCTGGAAGTGCCGCCGCAGTTGCAAGTGGAGTATATCCTTTTGCTTTAGGTAGTGATACAGGTGATTCAATTAGAAAACCAGCGGCATATTGTGGAATAGTAGGATATAAGCCAACATATGGTATGATTAGTAGATATGGTTTATTTCCTTTTGCCTCTAGTTTAGATACTTGTGGTTGTTTAACTAGAAGTGTAAAAGATGCTGCCATTGTTGTTGATGCAATGAAAGGCCTTGATGAAAAAGATCTAACTACTTGGGATTCTTCCAAAATAAATTTATATAATTCGTTAAATGGCAATGTAAAAGGTAAAAAATTATTTTATATTAAAGAACTAGCTAATATTGAAAGTTATAAAAATCCTAATGAAGAGCTTATTAAACATTTAGATAATTTTCATAAAACTTTAAATATATTAAAAGATATGGATGTCGAAATAGAAGAAGTGTCAATTGACACAAATTTGCTAAATGCCCTTCCAAGTGTTTACACATGTATATCTAGTGCTGAAGCTACAAGTAATATGTCAAATTTAACCGGTATAATTTTTGGCCCAAGAGGAGAGGGTGAAACTGTGGAAGAAATGATGAAAGATCATCGGACTAAAGGCTTTTCACCACTTATCAAAAGAAGATTTATTATTGGATCATATATTTTGCAAAAAGAAAATCAAGAAAGATATTTTGTTAATGCATTAAGAGTTCGAAGATTAATAGTGGATACAATAAAAGATTTATTTAAAAAATATGATGCTTTAATTATGCCTGTAGGAAGTGGAATTGCTCCATATTTAGATGATGATAATGATATGATTGATAATAAAGAAACTAGAGTTTTAGAAGAACATTTACAAATTGGTAATTTTGGTGGTTTTCCATCCATTACTATTCCAAATGGTTTTATTAATAACATGCCTGTAGGCATTAATATTACAGGAAACTGTTATGATGATGCCAATGTTTTAAATATTGCCTATGCTCTAGAAAATAAAATGGAATATAAAAATCAAATAGCAAAGGAGGGTTTAAATGAGTAAATATAAAGCAGTAATTGGTTTAGAAATGCATTGCGAATTAAAAAGCAATTCCAAAGTATTTTCGCAAGCTAAAAATTCTTATAGTGAAATACCTAATAGCAATGTGTCCCCAGTTGACATGGCTTTTCCTGGAATACTTCCAACAATTAATAAAGAATCCGTAAGAGAAGCTTTATTAATGTCTTTAGTTTTAAATTGTACTCAACCCGAATATGTATATTTTGATCGTAAAAATTATTATTATCCTGATCTTCCTAAAGGATATCAAATTACCCAAATGCATGCTCCGATTGGTGTAAATGGCAAAGTAACAATTGATATGGGAACATATAAAAAAGAAGTATTAATTCATGATATTCATTTAGAAGAAGATTCTGCTAGTTTAGATCATTATTCATTAGCATCTTTAATTAATTATAATAGAGCAGGAGTTCCCCTTTTAGAGTTAGTAACAGAACCTTGTTTAAATTCTGCTTCTGAAGCTGTAGCATTTTTAGAATATATAAGAAGAGTTTATCAATATTGCGGAATATCTGATGCTGATACAAAAATGGGCCAAATAAGATGTGATGTTAACGTTTCAATAATGAATGAAGATGATAAAGAATTAGGAACTAAAGTAGAAATTAAAAATGTTAATTCTTTTTCAAATGTATATGATACCATTAATTATGAAATAAAAAGACAAAGTGAACTTAAAGACAGTGGAAAATATAATGAAGTAGAACAAGAAACTAGAAGATTTGACGAAGAAAGTGGAACAACAATTAGAATGCGTAGTAAAGTAGATGCTATTGATTATAAATATTTTGTTGAACCAAATATTCCTAAATACAAAATATCAAATGAATGGTTAGAGGAAATTAAAAAAAGTATTCCCGTATTACCTCAAGAGAGAAAAGAAAAATACATAAATGAATTAGGTTTAAAAGAATATGATGCCAATATTATAATAAAAGAAAAAGATTATGCTGATTATTTTGAAGAATGTGTTAAATTAGGTATGGATGCTAAAATTGCTGCTAATTATTTAACAGTAAATATTATTGCTTATATTAATAAAGAAGATATTACCTTAAAAGAATTTTATTTAACTCCCATTTTATTAAATCAAATCATATCTGAATTAAATAAAGGAACCATTTCATCCAAACAAGCTAAAGAAATTTTCAATAAATCTTTAGAAGAAAAAAAAGAACCAAAAACTTATATAACTAAAGAAAACACACAAATTTCAGATAAAGAAGAATTAGATAAAATAATCATTAATATTTTAGATAATAATCAAAAACAAATAATTGATTATCATAATGGCAAAACAAATCTTTTTGATTATTTTGTTGGACAAGTAATGAAAGAAACTAAAGGTAAAGCCAATCCATCTCTTGTCAAAGAAATTTTAAGTAAAAAATTGCAATAAAAATATTGCTTTTTTTTATAATCGACTTAAATTTACAATTATTTTAAAGTAGATATGCTACGATAAAATTGGTGATAGAATGAAAAAAAATATTATTTTAATTGGATCATCAATATTATTTGGAGTATTATTTACTTTTTTGATTTTAAATAAAGAAAATATTTATGCTAAAGAAGAATATATAGTTTACGCATTTCAAAGTGGGGAACATAAAAATTATGATAATGCCAGCAAAGATAATAGTATTCCATCAATAATAATATATGAAAATAATTTATATAAAGTTTATAATGCCATTTATAAAGATATAGATTTAATAAATACAATGCTTGATTATTTTAATAATAAAAAAATAAATATATATTTAAAACAAATTAAAGTTAATAAATCATTTTATAATGCCCTAGATCAATATGAAAATATTGTAAAGAAAATTAATAATTCTAATAATTATGATCAAATAAATAAAAGTATTTTAAATCTCTATTTAGAAAGCATTGGGGTCTAAAATGAAAGTTATAAAATATTTATGGCAAAATAATGCTTTTTTATTCCTTTTCATAATATTTATATTAAAAGAACCAATTTATCAATTATTTAAAATTGATGATAATATTTATACACCAATGCGATGTCAATTTTTAGAAGATGATTATAATAAATTACTTGAATTTAGTGAAATAAATGTAATATATGAAAGCGAGTATTTCAATACTTATATAATTTATAAAGATATATATAATTACATGAATGAAATAACCATAAGGGGAGGAAAAGATAAAGGATTAACAAACGATCCTGTTATTTATGATAATACATTAATAGGTTTTATCTATAAGACCAATAAAAATACAAGTATTGTTAAACTCATAACTAATAAAGATAGTAAAGTTTCTGTAAAAATAAATAATGAAATAGGAGTTTTAGAAATGCAAAATAATGAATTAATAGTTAGTAATATATCTAATTTTAGTAATATAACCATTGGTGATAATATTTATACTTCTGGATTAGGTTACACTAAAGAAAATATTTATATAGGTACAGTAAAGAATATAGAATTAAAAAATAAAGAAATAGAAAAAATAATTAAAGTTGATTACAAATTAAACATCAAAGATATAGATTATGTTAATGTCTTAAAGGATAACTTATGATATATATACTTTTAATTATAGATATATTAATTAGTAATTATACTAATTATACATCCTATTTTTTTATATTATATTTATATAATAAACCATATAAATATTATCTATTAACAGCTTTAATTTTAGATTTAATAATATTTAAAAATATCTATAATATATTTATCTTAACTTTTATGTATTTTTTAAATAAAATTTTTAAATCATTAAATAAAAATAATTTAATAAGTTATATATTTATAATGTTATTTAATTATATTATATATATTTTTTTAAGTAATTTATTATTACAAAATAGTATATTTACAACTTTAATTAAAATTGGCAGTAATTTATTATTAAACTTAATATTATATTTATTAAGCTTCAATATAAAAAGAAAGGTAGAAAATGAATAATTTATATAATGATATAAATGAAGTCAAAAAAATAATAGAGTACAGTTTAAAATATAAAGTTTCACCTCTTTATAGTAAACCATTTGCTAAATATTCAAGAGCGTATTATTGCACTAATGAAAATATTAATGCTTATTTAAAATTAGATAATCATCATCATATAGAAAATGCCTTAAGTGTTTTAGCAAGCGGTGATCAAACATTTAGTTTAATAACTAAAGGTATATTTAATATAGATACTTTTGATATTAATAAAATTGCTTATTATTATGCTTTAGGGTTAAAAAGAGCAATGATTATTAAATATAATTATGATGAATATATCTTAATTAATGATAAGTTATCACAATTAACAATAAATATTGATGAATTAAATTCTATTATTACTGAATTAATTCCTTATATGGAATTAGATTGTCAAATATTTTGGAAAGAGCTAATGGAATATAATTATAAAATAAATAAAGGACCAATTAATTTTATTTATTTAATTACACAAAACAATAATGGATTTAAAAAAAGTATAAAAGGAGTTAATTTTTTAAAAGATAAAGAAAATTACAATATTTTAAGAAAAAATATTATTAAAGCAAATATAATTTATAGAAATGAAGATTTAATGAATATAACATATCAAAAAGAATATGATTTAATATTACTTTCAAATATATTATCATATTATGAAAGAGAATATTATAAAGATTTTAATACTGAAAATTTATTCAAAATAATTAAGTATTTAGAAAAAATTTTAAAAGATAGTGGAACTATTTATTTAAACTATTTTTTTGAAAATGAAACATTAAAAGCAACTGATGAAATATGGCATTTAAAACAATTAAAATTAGAATTCTTTTTAATAGACAGTATCTCATATTTATATGATAATGATGGTTTATTATTAAAAAGAGGTAAATAATATTTAAAATTAATGAATATAATTTAGTGGTGAAAAAGATGAATATAGATGATTATACTAAAATAAGTCATAAAAGATATAGTAGTAATGATGATAATAATAAAATTAAATATTTAAAACATCTTATAACAAGAATATTAATAAGTCTTATATTAATTATATGTATTGCAACATATATAAAGATTGATGATGATAATTCATCTTTAGTAGATAAATATTTATTTAAAGATAATCTTAAATTTACCAAAATTAATAAATGGTATCAAGATAAATTTGGTAATATAGTTCCTAATATAAAAGATAATTCTTTATATGTCTTTAGTAATAATATTAAAGAAAATGAATACACAACATATAAAGATGGGGTTAAGATAAATTATCAAAAGAATAGCCCAGTAACTTTATTAAATGGAGGTATTGTTATTTTCATTGGGGAAAAAGAAGGCTATAATAATACAATTATAGTTCAAGGAAATGATGGTATTGACTATACTTATGGAAATATAACAAATGTCTCTGTTAATCTTTATGATTATATTGAAAAAGATACTTTAATTGGTGAAGCATTAGATAATTATATTTATTTAATACTAGAAAAAGATGGACAAATTATGAATTATGAAGAATATCTTAAAAAAAATTAAAATTAGTAATTATACTTATATTTTTATAATTATTTGTGCTTTATGTGGCTATATTAAAAACATTTCTATTATATTATGTATTTGTTTAATTCATGAATTTGGTCATATTATAACAATAAAATTATTTAAATATGAAATAGATAAAGTAGAAATACTTCCTTTTGGAGGTTATACTACCATAAATAAAAGAATAAATAGTAGTATTAATAAAGATATTTTAATAGCATTATCAGGCATATTTATGCAATTAATTTTAAGTTTTATAATTTATATATCTAAAAATCATTTCAATCAAATAACCTATAATCTTATAATAAAATATAACTTTATAATTATTATTTTTAATTTAATACCTATTATTCCTTTAGATGGTAATAAAATAATTCATCATTTTTTAGAAAAATTATTTTCATATCATTTATCATATCAATTAAATTTAATAATTTCTATCATTAGTTTATTAATATTTACATACATTAATTATAAATATCATTTTGATAATTATTTTATAATAAGTTTTTTAGTATATAAAATAATTATGGCATTTAAAAATTATAAATATTTAGAAAATAGATTTTTATTAGAAAGATATTTATATAATTTTAATTATAATAAAATAGAAAATAATACTAAAAATATTAAAAGTTTAAAGAAAAATGTTCTTCATTATTTTAAAGAAAATAATCATTATATTAAAGAAAAGAAAAAAATTGCTGAATATTTATATAGATTTTAAAATCTTTATAATTTGACAAATGGATATATTTTTGGTAAAATTTAAATGTTTTAAGTCATTTCGCAAAAAACCGCACTAAAAAGGTTAAAAGTACTTATGTCACCTTAAAGGCGCGACTTAAAAAATAAATATAAGGAGGTTATGAAATGAAAGCAATTTTTACTACAGGTGGAAAACAATATTATGTAACTGAAGGCGACGTTATTTATGTAGAAAAATTAAATGTTGAAGAAGGCTCAACAATAACATTTGATGAAGTTTTATTCGTTGATGGTATAGCTGGAAATCCAACAGTTAAGGGAGCAAAAGTTGAGTGTTTAGTTGAAAAACATGGTAAAAACAAAAAAATAACAGTTTTCAAATATAGACCTAAAAAGAAATATCGTAAAAAACAAGGTCATAGACAACCATATACAAAATTAGTAGTTAAAAAAATCAGTAAATAATTATGATTAAGGTTGTTTGTTTGGAAAATAAAATTGAAATAAGTGGCCATGCTTGTTTTGAATCATATGGCAAAGATATTGTTTGTGCCAGTGCATCTAGTATTATTTATACAACAATAAATGGCATCTTAAATATTAATGATAAAGCAATTCAATTTAATGATGGTAAAAAGCTAGAAATATTTATTAATAGCAATGATGAAATTACTAAAAAATTAATTAATAATATGCTTGATTTATTAAAAAATTTAGCTGAACAATATCCCAAAAATATAATAGTAAAGGAGAGTTAAAATGTTATTTATAAAATTAGATATTCAAAGATTTGCACATAAAAAAGGACAATCTTCTACTGATAATGGTCGTGATTCTAGAGGACGTAGATTAGGAGCTAAACTTGCTGATGGTCAAAGTTGTACAGCAGGTAGCATAATATATCGTCAAAGAGGAACTAAAATATATCCAGGAGCCAATGTTGGAATGGGTAAAGATCATACACTATTCAGTAAAATTGATGGAATTGTAAAATTTGAAAGATTAGGTAAATCTAGAAAGAAAGTAAGCGTTTACGAAAAGTAGTAAATGCTTTTTTTATATTTAAATTTATAAAAAGCTATGATATAATTAATAAAGAATACCGGGTGATATTGTGATGAAAAAAATAATCTCATTTTTTATCTTTATATTATTTATTATTCCTATTAAAATAAACGCTATAAGTTGTATAAATGGAGATTATGAAGCTATTGTAAATATTACCAAAGAAACATTAAATTTAAAAGAAGAAGCTATTATAAATGTAAAAAGTGATTATAAATTAGATATTTTCTATCAAATAAAAAATGATGAAATAATCCAAATATTGCCTAATGGTATAGTAAAACCTTTAAAAGAAGGAAAAGCTGAAATAATTGTAAATATAAATTTTTTAGAAGAAGAAAAAAAAGTTGAAGATTGCAAAGTAAATATTCCCATAACCATAACTGATAATGAACAAATATTTTTAAAATCTTTAACCATTGATGCATATGATATGAAAGAATTATTTAAAAGTGATATATACAATTATGAAATTAAATTACCTTATGATAAAGAATTTATTAATATTACAGCTACTGCAAATGATGATAAAGCAACAATTTTAGGTACAGGGCCAAAGAATCTTAAAATAGGATTAAATGAATATAAAATAATAGTTAAAAAAAATGATTTTCAAAAAACTTATACTTTATCGATCTTTAGAGAAGAAGCGAATAAAGACACATTTTTAAAAAATTTAATTATTGATGGATATTTATTAAATCCAAAATTTGATAAAAATATTTATCATTATGAATTAGATGTAGGCAAAGATGTTAATAAAATTAATATTAAAGCTACTGCAAATAATAAAAATTCTACTATTGAAGGATTAGGAGAATTTGAGTTAGCTACAGGTAAAAATATTTTTTCAGTTATAGTTCAAGCTGAAAACCATGATAAAGCTACCTATCAAATAGAAGTTAATAAATTAAAAGGAAATAGTAATTTAAAAGATTTAATAATAGATGGTTATAATTTAGATAGTCCTTTTCAAAGTGATAAATATATATATTATTTAGAAGTAAGTGATAAAGTAGAAAAATTAAAAATAAAACCAGTTGCTTTTGAGGATGATAAAGTAGAAATTTTGAATAATAATAATTTAAATTATGGCCAAAATGATATTTTAATAAGAGTTATAAGTAAAGATAAAACTAATACAACTTATAAACTGGTAGTTAATCGATTAGAAAAAGAACAAAATAATAATTTATTAATGACAATTTTATTAATTATTTTTATAATTTCAGTAGTAATAATGATAACATTAATAATTATTTTAATAAAAAGAAATCATGTAATTGTTAAAAGAATTAAAAAGGGAAGTGAATAAAAATGTTTGGTAAAATATTATATATAAGTGATAATATAGCTCATGTTGAAAATAAAATGAATAGAGATGTAGTAGCAGACTTAATGAATGTTCATGTTGTATTTGAAGCTCCAAATCAAAGAATTTTAGGGGAAGTTATTGAATTAAATGACGAAATAATTAAAATTCGTTTTTTAGGTGAATATCAAGGTAATAGATATTTAAATGGTGTATTAAGAAAACCTCTTTTAAGCTCTACAATTAGAGTAATTAATGGGCAAGAATTATTACTATTAGTAGGAAATTATAATGAAAAATCATTTATTTTAGGAGATTCAGCAATATATAAAAATTTTAAAGTTTGTCCCAATATTAATGATTTATTTTCAAACCATTTAGCTATTTTTGGTAACTCTGGTTCTGGTAAATCATGTGGTGTTTCTAGAATTATTCAAAATGTTTTTAGCAATCAAGCAATGAATCCAATTAATGCTAATTTATTTTTCTTTGATGCATATGGTGAATATAAAAATGCTTTTGGTAATCTTAATACTATAAATCCTAATTATAATTATAAATTTATTACAACAAATCCTCATGATCCTAGTGATTTTATGTTAGACATACCTCTTCATTTATTAAATTTAGATGATTGGGCTCTTTTATTACAAGCCTCAAAACATTCTCAATTACCAATAATTGAAAATACTATTAAATTAGCTAAAATATTTAGTCAAGATAATGAAACTTCCAGAAACCTTAAAAATCATTTAATTGCTAAAGCTTTATTAGCCGTACTTTTTAGTAATGAAACAACCGCTAATAAAAAGAATGAAATATTTACCATAATAGAAGTTTGTAATACTCCAGAATTTAATTTTAATTCAGTAATACCGGGAGTAGGATATACCAGAATTTTCAGTGAATGTTTTGAAATAGATTCTAAAGGAAATTTTGGTGAAAGTGTTCTTATAACTGAATATATATTAAAACATATATTAGAGGATACAACCGAATTTACAGAACCTGTTGGGGCCTATTATACTTTAAAAAATTTTGCTGATGCTTTAGAATTTACTCTTATTAGTGAAGGATTCCAAAATAATGAAAATTTATATAGTGACGCAATTATTTTAAAAGTACGTTTAAATACAATTATGACAAGTAAAGTAGGAAGTTATTTTACAGGTGAAAAATATATTCCCATTAATGAATATATAAAAAGTCTAACTGACGCTAGAGGCAAAAAAAGTCAAATAATTAATATTAATCTTGAAGATATAGATGATGTTTATGCTAAAGTTATAGTTAAAATATTTTGCCGTTTACTATTTGAATTTTCTAAAGGTTTAGATAAAAGAGCTAGCGTTCCATTTCATTTATTTTTAGAAGAAGCCCATAGATATATTCAAAAAGATAATGATACTTTTCTAATTGGTTATAATATTTTTGACCGTATTGCTAAAGAAGGCCGTAAATATGGCGTATTACTTGATATTATAAGTCAAAGACCAGTCGAAATTAGTGATACAGTTATAGCCCAATGTTCAAATTTTCTAATATTTAAAATGACTCACCCCCTAGATATAAAATATATTGAAGAAATGTTGCCAAATATTTCCAGCGATATTGTAGAAAAGCAAAAAATATTACAACCAGGAACCTGTGTAGGTTTTGGAGGAGCTTTTAAAATTCCGATGATTGTTAAATTAGAAATGCCTAATCCAATGCCTTACTCATCAAACTGTGATGTATCAAATTGTTGGCGATAAAATATTAAAAATATCTAAAATATATTGAATAAAATAAGATAATCATGTTATAATATAAATAACCTAGAAGGTTAAAGTTATTCATATAAAACCGACTATATAGATATATTGGGGAACTAATTATTTAGCTGTGTTGAAAACTAATTTTTATAAGTTAGGATCCTAAAGCTTTATATGTGTTCTACCACCTGCGAAGAGCGGGATTTTATCAAATAACTTTCCACTAGGTTTTTAAATGGAGTAAATTATGTATGATCGTATTATAAAATTAATAGGTATTACCAATTTTTACAAAATAAATCAAACTAAAATTCTTTTAGTGGGATGTGGAGGAGTAGGAAGTTTTGCATTCATAGGTCTAATTAGAAGTGGTTTTTTAAATATCACAGTAATTGATAAAGATAAAGTAGAACTTTCTAATTTAAATCGTCAATTAATTGCCAATTTAAATACCTTACAAAAAGATAAAGTAGATGTAGCAAAAGATATGGCAAAAGAAATAAATCCAGATATTAAAATAAACGCTATAAATACTTTTTTAACCAAAGATAATATAAATATGCTAGAAAAAGATTATGACTATATTATTGATGCTTGTGATACTTTAAATACTAAATTAGAATTAATTAAATATGCTGAAAATAATCACATAAATATTATATCTTCTATGGGAATGGGAAATAGAATAGATGCTTCAAAAATAAAAATCACAACTTTAGATAAAACTCATGATGATCCGGTTGCTAAAATTTTAAGAAAATTAGTTAAAGATAATCATTTAAATAGTAAAATTAAAGTATGTTTTAGTGAAGAGAAGCCCATAAAAAAGGGAGAAGTTAATTCTTTAATTACTTCTCCAGGAGTAGCTGGGCTATTAATTGTTAATGAAATTATAAATGATATAATTAAGGCTTCTTAATTAAAAATTCTCCTAATTCTTTAGGTTTTTTCATACCTTCAATTATTTCATAAAGAATTGTTATTAAAGGAATATTAATATTTTTTTGATCTAATATTTTTTTTAAAGAATATAAAGTATAATAACCTTCAACAGTATTATTATTTAAATAATTAATCCACTCATTTTTATCATTACTACTTCCTATTAAAAAACCGAAAGTATAATTTCTACTTTTAGTAGTAGTACAAGTTAAGAGTAAATCACCCAATCCTGCAAAAGATAAAATAGTTTTCTTTTTTCCTCCTAAAGAAGAAATTATTTGTTTCATATCATGAATAGCTTCGTTAATTAAAAATGCTTGTGTTGATTCATGATAACCAAGACCTTTTAACATTCCTGCTGATATAGCAAAAACATTTTTAATACTGCCACATAGCTCAATTCCAATAATATCATTTGTTTCTCTTAATTTTAAAGTATCCCCTGTCAAATTTTTTATTACTAATTCACGACTTTTTTTATCTCCCGCAATAGCTAAAGCAACTGGTTCATTATTAATTAAATCAATAGCAAATGTAGGCCCTGAAATAGCACAAATTTTTTTAGTATTTAATGTTTTCTTTACAACTTTATCAACCGTCTCTAAAGTATCATTATTAATTCCTTTTGAAGCTATACAAATCGGAATATCATAATAATATTCTTTCATCTTCAAACATATTTCTTTAACATATTTAACAGCAGTAATTAAAAAAATTAATTTAGCATTTTTTAAAGCTTCTTCTATATCATCAGTCATATAAATATTAGATGGAAATGTAACATTTTCAAAAATACTTTTTATTTGATGAGTTTGATTAAATTCATCTTTTCTTTTACTATTTTCAGTCCAAAGCATTATATTATTATTTTTATGTTTAGCAAGCATTAAAGCAATACCTAAACTATAAGCACCAGTACCAATTACAGCAACTTTCATTTTTCACCTTTCATTTCTTTATGTATTTTATTTAAATTATTTTCAATATTATTATTTTTAGGTTTATAATATCTTACATCTTTTAAATTTTCTGGCAAATATTCTTGTTTAACCCAATCATTTTTATAATTATGAGGGTATAAATAAGCTGGATTACCATTTTTTATATGATTAGGTACATTACCTGTAGAACCTTTATGAATATCATTTAAAGCCTCATCTATAGCTATAATAGCACTATTACTTTTAGGAGATAAAGCCATTTCAATAGCAATTTCAGCTAATGGAATTCTTGCCTCTGGTAATCCAACTCGTTCTGAAGCTTCAATCGCTGCATATAATCTTGGACCAATACCTGGATTAGCAAGGCCAATATCTTCATAAGCTATAACAGATAATCTTCTATATATACTCTCTAAATCTTCGGCTTCAATTAATCTAGCTAAATAGTGAAGAGTAGCATCTACATCACTACCACGAATAGATTTTTGTAAAGCACTTAAAACTTCATAATATCCATCTTCATTCTTATCATGAAAAAAAATAGGTTTAGAATTAATGCTTTTAATATTATCTAAAGTAATATTATGATCAAAAGAGTAGTAAGCCACTTCTAAAGTATTAATTGCATTTCTAACATCTCCACTTGCCATTCTAGCTATATATTCAAGAGTATTATCATCAACTTTAATATTTTCTAAATAGTTACAACTTCTTTTTAAAACTTTTATAATATCTTCATTATTTAATTCATGTAATTCAAAAATTTGGCAACGACTTCTAATTGCAGGATTAATTTTATGGTAAGGATTACTAGTAGTAAGTCCAATTAAAATAATAGTACCATTTTCAATATAAGGTAATAAAATATCTTGTTTGTCTTTATTCATTCGATGTATTTCATCAATAATTAAAATAATATCTCCATAAAATTTACCTTCCTCAATTGCAGCTTCAAAATCTTCTTTTTTACTAGAGGTAGCATTTAAAAATTTAGTTCGATATCCTAATTCTTTACTTAAAGCATTAGCAATTGAAGTTTTTCCTATTCCAGGCTTTCCATAAAATATCATTGAAAATAAATGTTTGTTTTTTACCAAATTAGTTAAAACTTTACCTTCTCCAATTAAATGGGTTTGACCTACAACATCTTCCAATTTAGTTGGCCTTAAAATATCAGCTAAAATTTTCATAATCATCACTAATTAATTATATCAAATTATTTTATCTTATTAAAGATTTTATGCTATAATTATAATATAAATGAGGCGATTAAATGATTGAAACTGAAGATAAAAATATAAATCTTTTTCTTGATTATTTAAGATACGAACGGAAGCTTTCTAATAACACTTATGAAAGTTATCGTTATAATTTACTTAAAGTAAAAGAATATTTTAATGATAAAGATCTATTAAAATTAAATACTGATGATATAAGACTATTTTTATACAATACTAAAGAAGTTAGTAAAACAAAAGCTCATTATTTAACCGTATTAAAATCATTTTACGATTATTTATTAGATTTAAATATTATTACCATAAATCCAGCTAGTAATATAAAAATGCCCAAAATTGAAAAAACACTACCTAAATTTTTAACCGAAGAAGAAGTAGACAAACTTTTAGATATTAAACTTACAAAGCCAATAGATTATCGAAATAAAGCCATGTTAGAATTATTATATGCAACAGGAATGCGTATAAGTGAACTTCTTAATTTGACTTTAGCCAATTATAATGAACAAGATGCCACAGTTAAAGTAATGGGGAAGGGTAGTAAAGAAAGAGTCATTCCTATAAGTGATATAACCATTAAATATTTAAATTTATATATAAATGAATATCGTAATTTTATTTTAAAATCTAAAATATCAGATTATTTATTTATTAATTATAGTGGTTCTAAAATGAGCCGCCAAGGTTTTTTTAAAATCTTAAAAAATTTATGTGATGCATGTGGTATTGAAAAAGAAATATCACCCCATACTTTAAGGCATTCTTTTGCAACTCATCTTTTAAATAATGGAGCAGATTTAAGAATTATTCAAGAACTTTTAGGTCATGAAAATATATCAACAACCGAAATATATTCCCATTTATCAAATGAGAAGTTAAAAGAAGATTATAAAAAACATCCTCATTATAATGAATAAAATTTATCTAAAAAAGAAAAAGTAGATTATTTTTCCATCTACTTTTTTCTTACAAGTTAACTTATAAATATTTTAAATATTATCTACTTTCGTTGTTATTACGAGATTGATTATTACTTCTAGATTTATTATTGGCATTATTTCTAGAGTTGTTAGCTTGTTCTCTGTTGTTATTGCGTTTATTATTTGCTCTTGAATTAGCTTGTTCGTTTCTACTCATAATTATCTTACCTCCTAAACTTATTATGGTCAATATCCAGTATTTAATACAAATAATTTAATAATAAATTTGGCAATATTTGGCGGTTTTTAAAATAAAAAATGATTAATAATAATTAATAGCCCACCTAATATAAGACCTATATATATATAACGATTATTATTATAACTTATTGCTTTTGGTAACATTTCTTCAATAGCTAAAGTTATCATAATTCCAGCAACTAATAACAATATAATACTAATCATTTCATCTGTAATGTATTTACCTAAAAACAAATAAGCAACAATGGCTCCGATAGGTTCAGCTACTCCCGATAAAAATGTACTTAATAACGCCTTCTTTTTTGATTTAGTAGAGTAGTATATAGGAACAGCAATTGAAATCCCTTCTGGAATATTATGGAACATAATTGCTAATGATAATTTTAAACCTAATTTAATATTAGTAACGCTACCCATAAATGTTGCAATCCCTTCCGGAAAATTATGAATTATTAAAGCTAACATACTTAAAATACCTAAATTATATAATGAATTATTTTCATTTTTAATTAATTTATTAATAATAAAGATAATTATTACACCTATCGAAAAAGCAATTAATATTATTAACAAAGCACTAATAAGTCTAAAATGATATAAAATATTAAAAACAGAAGTTGGAATTAAATCAGTAATACTTATTCCAATCATAATAGCTATTGAAAAAGATAAACAAAAGGTAATAAACTTATTAATGTTTACCTTTTTTATTTTAAAAAAAATAATAATACCACCTAATAAGGTTGACATACCAGCCATGGTAGACATTAAAAAAGCATTCAAGACACTCATTATAGATCACCTTTATTAAAATACTATGAATATTTAATTAAACTAATTCATTAAAAGAGAGTATAACTTATTCCTCAATAAATTTCTTAAACCTTGGTTAACATAATATACATTATGCAAAGTAAATAATAAATAAAAATAATATATAAATTAATAACAATTTAACATACACTATATTAAAATACTAAATTTATTTTTTTATTTTATATTAATAACTTAATAAATTAAATAAATTCATTTAAATTTTAAATAATCGCGTGATAATAATATCCTTATTATAATATATTATAAGGATATAATGCGCGTATATATCATATTTAATATAAATAATAAGGATATATATAAAAGAGTAGTTTTAAATATCAATTTTTATAAATTTAAAAAGAGTAGTCACTCTACTCTTTAGTATTTGGATCAGCTACAGGTTCAGTACTTACCCAATAATAAGTACCATCTGAAGCTTTTTTAAATGTATGTTTATATTTTATACCATATTTTTCTAAAAATTCATATTTTAAATCTTCGTTTTTTAAATTTTTATTACAAATATCATTAATATCTAAATTTCGATAATCTTTGTAACAAGTTAGTTGATCTCCAGATCCTGTTACCTTTGCAAAATAATCATAAATTGTAATAGTATCTTTCTTTTTAATAGCCTTTTCTACTGATCTATAAACATTTACTTCAACTCCTACAGTCATTGAATAAAGTTCAGATAAACCACAATAATAAGAGTCATCTTTTAAATAACATACATGATAACCATCATATTTAAATGATTCATTATCTTCAATATCTTTTCCAAAAAGCTTCTTATAAGTTTTGTCTACAACTTCTCTATCTAATTTAGAAACAGTACAAGTATTAACTCCTTCATCTGTTTTAAAAATCATCCCATCTACATTACAAGTTGAATCTTTCTTTTTAGCATCATATGTCAAAGCTTTAGCACTTTTTATATCAGATTTATGATATGCAATACATATTTTTGAAGCAGAATCTACATCGTTATATGTTATTTTTTTCTCACCATAATTAAATAATCCATTACATAGCCCTAAATCCGATGTACTAAAATAATCATTAAGCTCAACAACTAATTCATTATCATTAGGTAGAACACCTATATTTTTAATTTTTATTACTATTAAAGCTACAACTACAATAAATAAAACCACATATAAAGCGATTAATAAAATATCAGGCTTCTTTTTATTATTATCTATTTTTCCCTTTTTTTCTTCTTTAACCTTTTTTTCTTTTTCCATTTTAATTACTCCTTTTATCCTCTTAAACTTTTCTTGATTGAATTTCAGCTATTTTTTCAAATACTTCTGCCGCATTACCTTCATTAATTTCATTATATCCTAATTCTTTTAATGCTTGTATTTTTGTTGTGTTTAACTGTTGAGTTCTACTTAATTTTTCTTCTTTTTTAGCCTCAATTTCTTGAACAAATTTTTTCCTATTCTCTGCTACTTTACTCTTACTTGCCCCTCCATTATTATATAAGTTTAAAGCAGCATATAAAATACTTTCAAATATATATTGTTTATCTTCATTAAAAGCAAATTCTTCTGAATTAATAAACCCATTTGTTTTAGCCATATAAGCTAAAATATATTTTATTTCAGGTACATTATCCATAGATTGTAATAAATTATATAAGTATTTTATTGCAAATAAATCATTATCTTTATTTTCTTCTAATTTTTCCTTTAAAAGAAATGCAATATCATTAAGTAATATTCTACTCTCTTTATCAAGACCTTTTAAATCCAGAAAATTATCTAAATCATTACCATTCTTTACACCAATGTTAAGTCTTTTTTCAACATTCATTAAATATTCAGTATCAACTTTTATAGCATCTAATTCTTCATTAGAACCATCTTTTAAATCCAAAAGTTGTAATAGAAGAATTTTTTTCTCTTTGGGCCATTTATCTAAACTATCTAAAACTAAATAATTATATACCATTTGTCTTGATACCCCTAAATATTTTGAAAGTCTCACTTTCGAAACCCCTAATTCCTGTAATAAATTATTTAACTTATCCATAATGTGCTCTCTACTTTCTATATTTACAATATAATTATATATAACTTAACATTTAATTGTCAACTAAAAACTGATTTTTATTTCAAATCAGTTCTTTTTATGATATACAGTTTTTTCTTCTTATAAAAGCAATAAAAAATATCTTCAACTTTTAATCCTTTTTTATTTAAAACATAATTTAACCAATTTTCTGTCTTTTTAATATATTTTAAAGCTTTCTTTTGAATACTTCCATCCAATATTAAAGGCATAGGATAA
This sequence comes from uncultured Bacilli bacterium, assembly GCA_947629465.1. Taxonomy (GTDB): domain Bacteria; phylum Bacillota_I; class Bacilli_A; order RF39; family UBA660; genus SIG200. The sequence goes on from CANRDZ010000002.1 coordinate 34,676, forward strand.
GCTGAAGGCATTCTCAAAAAATTATATTTAAAAATCGATAATTTTCCATTTGGTTCTAAAAAAGCATATTCTACATCTTCTAAAGATTTAATTTCTTTTTGTCTTAAACTTAACAATAAATTATCCATACTATATCTTTGCTTTACCATTTCATTATAATTTATTTTTCCATTGACAATAATTAATGAAGGTTTACCGTCAAAAAAAGTTCTCACATGTCTTGACTTAATTGAAATAAAAGCTAAAGTTATTTCTAAAATAACTAATAAGACAATTGGCATAATCGTAAGTAACATACTATCTTCAATATTTTCAATAGATATTGCAATTAATTCTGCTATTAAAATAGAAACCATTAAGTCAATAACCCCTAATTGGCCAATTTCTCTTTTCCCCATTATTCGATAGCAGAGCAAAACAAAAAAGTAAAAAAAGGCTGTTCTAAATAAAACTTGTACCATTTCCATTATTAAATTTCACCTATATATATTATGGTTTTATTCATATATTTTTAAACATTGACTATAATTTATTAGGTGATTATATGAATAAATTATTTAATTATTTAAAATTTATTAGTGTTTTTTTGATAATTGAATTAATGCTAACATTTATTACAAGTCTTTTAAATATTATTGGCTTAAATAGTGGCATTACTTCTATTATTTTATTAATTGCCAATATAATAATTTTTTTTGTTTTAAACTTTATAAATGCCAGAAAGTTAAAAAAGAAAGGCTTAATTGAAGGTTTACTTTTAAGTATAATATTTATCTTATTTATGCTTATAATTAAAATTATTTTATTTAATAATAAATTATATATTTCTACTTTAATTTATTATATAATTCTTCTTTTCACAGGTATTTTAGGAAGTTTAATAGGAGTAAATAAAAAGAGTGAATAATTCACTCAATTGGAAAAAATTTAAAACTTTTATCTTTTCTTAATACATAAGAATTTTTACTATAGTCTTCTTTAGTAATTGGATTACTAACTTTACTTAAATAATTATTTTGATATAAAAATTCTAAAGTTATTTTATCATTTTGACAAACATTTTCATAATAACATCTTTTAGCACTATCAATTATTTTTTCTTCTACAACTTTAAAAAGATTATTTTGATAATTTTTTATTACCTTATATCCAGTTGGAATACTAATAATTAATATTATAATAATTACACTTGAAATTATTACTATTTTATTTGTATTCATATCCATCTCCATAATAATTCTTTATAAATTCATCTCTAAATTCTTCTAATGTATCACTTTTAATATTTTCTCTTATTTTTTTCATTAAACTAGTTAAAAAATAAATATTATGAATAGATAACAATCTGGCTCCAAAAGTTTCCGAAGACGTTATTAAATGTCTAATATATGCTTTAGTATAATTTTTACAAGCATAACAATCACATTCTTCATCAATTTTACTAAAATCAGCTTTAAATTTACTATTTTTTAAATTTATTTTACCATGCCAAGTATATGCATGACCATGTCTAGCTAATCTAGTTGGGGATACACAATCAAAAATATCTATACCTCTCATTACATTTTCAATCAAATCAATTGGATCTCCTACCCCCATTAAATAACGAATCTTATTTTCGGGTAAATATTTAGTAGCATATGAAACCATTTTATACATTGTTTTTTTATCTTCTCCAACACTAGTTCCTCCAACTGAATAACCATCAAAATCCATTTTTGTAAGTTCTATAGCACAATGTTTTCTTAAATCTTCAAAATCTCCCCCTTGAACTATTCCAAATAACATTTGATCTTTGCTATTAAAAACATCCTTGCCTCTTTTCGCCCAACGTAATGTTCTTTCAACACTTTCTTCAATATAATTCCTAGAACTTGGCCATTTAACACATTCATCAAAACTCATTATAATATCGCTCCCTAATTTCATTTGAATATCAATTGATTTTTCAGGAGTTAAAAATAAACTATCCCCATTTTCAAAATTTTTAAAATGAACCCCTTCTTCAGTAATATCTTTGGGTTTAGCTAAACTAAATACTTGATAACCTCCACTATCAGTAAGAATTGGCCCATCGTAATTCATAAATTTATGTAATCCTCCAGCTTTATTAACAATATCTTCCCCAGGTTTAAGCCACAAATGATATGTATTAGCTAATATTATACCAGTTCCAATTTCTTTTAATTCATCAGGTGATAATGTTTTAACTGTTGCATTTGTACCAACAGGCATAAACATTGGTGTTTCATAAGTTTTTCCATTAAAAACAAATTCACCTAATCTAGCCATATTTTTTTTTGATTTTTGTTTCAAGTTATATGTAAATTTCATCTCTTCACCTTTCTATATATTTATTTAATAAACATTGCATCGCCAAAAGAGAAAAAACGATAATTATTTTGTTTAGCTATTTCATATGCATTTAAAATATATTCTCTTTTAGATAACGCACTAACTAACATTAATAACGTACTTTTAGGAAGATGAAAATTAGTTATTAAACCATCAATTGCTTTAAATTCATAACCAGGATAAATAAATATATCAGTATTACCTGAACACTCTTTAAAAGTTCCATAAGTACTTGCTACTGTTTCTAAAACTCTTGTACTTGTTGTCCCAACTGCATAAATTTTACGTTTATTTTTTTTAGCATTATTTAATATATCTGCTACTTCTTTTTTCATTTCATAATATTCACTATGCATATGATGATCTTTTATATTAGAAACTTCAACAGGCCTAAATGTCCCAAGTCCTACATGTAAAGTTACATAACATATTATTATTCCTTTATCGGCAATTTCTTTTAAAAGTTGTTCAGTAAAATGAAGCCCTGCTGTTGGAGCTGCAGCACTTCCTAAATATTTAGCATAAACCGTTTGATATCTGTTTTGTTCTTTTAATGTTTCATGAATATAAGGAGGTAGAGGCATTAAACCAATTTCTTCAATTATTTCTAAAAATATACCTTTATATTGAAATTCAACTCTTATAATTCCATCATCTAATTTTTCTTTAACAAAGCATTTTAATTTATCACTAAAAATTATTTCTGACCCAATATGTAATCTTTTACCTGGTCTTGCTAAACATTCCCAAATATCATTTTCTATATTTTTTAAAAGTAAAATTTCTATTTTTGCAGAAGTATCACTTTTTTTACCTAATAATCTAGCTGGTAACACTTTAGTATCATTTAATACTAAAACATCTCCTTCTTTTAAATAATTAATAATATTATAAAATTTAGTATGTTCAATTTTCCCATTATTTTTATTTAAAATCATTAATTTAGATTCACTACGATTAGTAATTGGCTTTTGAGCTATATAAGACTCATCTAAATCATAATTATAATCTTCAATATTCATTTATATCACCACTTCTTTTTAATATTCAAATGTATTATATAGAAAAAAGGACTAAAAGTCCATTTATTTATTATTTATGTTAAACATTTTATTAATTATAGCATATGATTTTTTAAAATCGTCCATTTCTAAACGTACTACCTTTATATTTTTCCAGTCTTTTTCAATTTCATTAGCTAATTTTAAATATTCTTCTTGTTGGGAAATGCTATTTTCTAATTTAAATGTTTGATAATTATGATGGTATTCTCTATCTAATCTTTTAATAAATAAATCTGTCTTTTTTAAAAATAAACAAATAAAATATATATCATAATTTAAATCATTAAATCTTTTTAATAACTTATTATATTGATCTGTAAATTGATAATCTTTATATCCTAATCTAGCATATACTTCTTCTGTAAAAAAAGTCCGATCAAATATTAAATGCATTGGAACATTTTGCATATTTTCTAAATAATTCATTAAATAATTATACATATCTATGCTTAATTTTTTACCGTTTAATGATTTTTCTTTTTGTCCTGCAAGCCGATATAAGTTAGAACTAGGAATATTTTCTCTCAAATAATTTGCTAAAGTCGTTTTACCAGTTCCTTGCGGTCCTTCAATAACAATCAACTTCATTTTTTCCATAAATAAATCCCTTTCTAATTTTTAACTACTTCTAATAATTTAAAGGATATTTACTTGTAATATCTAATACTTCTTTTTTTAATTTTTCTAATTCTTTTTCATTATCTTTATTTTTAAAAGCATTGTCAATAATATGAGCTATATTAATGAAATCATCTTCTTTTAATCCTCTTGTAGTCATTGCTGGACTACCAATTCTTATTCCGCTAGCAACATTTGCTTTTTCAAGTTCATTTGGAATAGTGTTTTTGTTAACTGTAATATGAATTTGATCAAGTAAAGTTTCAGCTTCTTTGCCAGTAATTCCAACACTTCCTTTAACATCTAAAAGTATCATATGAGTATCTGTTCCCCCACTTATTACATGATAACCCATTTTAATAAATTCCTCACTCATAGCTTTTATATTTTTTACTACTTGTTCCATATATTTTTTAAATTCAGGTTGCAAAGCCTCATAAAAGCATTCAGCTTTAGCAGCAATAACATGCATTAATGGACCACCTTGAATACCTGGAAAAACAATTTTATTTATTTTTTTGGCTATTTCTTCATTGTTAGTAAGTATAATTCCCCCTCTAGGGCCTCTTAAAGTTTTATGTGTCGTTGAAGTAACAACATCAGCATAAGGAAAAGGAGAAGGATGAAGATTAGTAGCCACTAAACCCGCAATATGAGCCATGTCAACAAACATATATGCCCCAACTTCATCACATATTTCTCTTATTTTTTTAAAATCTATTACTCTAGAATATGCAGATGCTCCAGCAATAATCATTTTTGGTTTTTCCTCTATAGCTAACTTTCTTAATTTTTCATAATCAATCATTTCTGAATTAATATCAACATCATAACTAACAATATTATATTCTATACCACTAAAATTAAGTTTATAGCCATGAGTTAAATGACCGCCATGAGAAAGATTCATTCCCATTACTTTATCATTTGGATTAAGCAAAGCTTTATAGACAGCCATATTTGCACTAGAACCACTATGGGGTTGAACATTAGCATATTCACAGTTAAATAATTTTTTCGCATATTCTATAGCTTTTTCTTCAAAAATATCAATATATTCACATCCTCCATAATATCTTTTATGGGGATATCCTTCAGCATATTTATTAGTTAAAATACTTCCTTGTAATTCCAATATATCTTTTGATACATAATTCTCTGATGCAATTAATTCAATATTTTCTCTTTGTCTTTTCTTTTCTAATTTTAATGCATTTTTTAAGTATTTATCCATTTTCATTCTCCTTTGCCTCTAAAATATTTTCTATCATCATAGCAACTGTCATAGGTCCAATTCCTCCGGGAACAGGAGTAATATATGAACATTTATCCTTTACATTGTCAAAATCAACATCACCAACAACATGTCCATCTACTCGCGAAATACCAACATCAATAATAATAGCTCCATCAGAAACCATCTCACTAGTAATAAATTTTGGCTTACCTACAGCACTTATAATAATATCCGCATTAAGCGTATGTTCTTTGATATTTTTAGTCAAAGAATGGCAAACAGTAACAGTTGCCCCTCTTTGCATTAATAAATGAAATAAAGGCTTACCAACTATATTACTTCTATTAATTAAACAAACATTTTTCCCTTTTAAATCAATATTATAATAATCTAATAACCTAATAATTCCCTTTGGCGTACATGATACTAATTTTTCTCTTCCTAAATATAAACTACCTACTGAAATACAAGAAAAACCATCAACATCTTTATGATAATCTATTTCGTTAAAACACTTTATAATATCTATTGTTTTAGGCACTGGACTTTGAAGTAAAATGCCACTAACAGCTTTATCTTTATTTAAATTATCTATTAAATTTATTAAATATTCTTCAGTAATATTACTGTCTAAATGAAACAACTCTGTTTCAATACCAACTTTTTCACATTTTTTTTGCTTATTTTTAATATATATCTCACTTGCACTATCATTACCAACCCAAATAATTGCTAATTTAATTTTATCTTTTATTTTATTTCTTCTTAAAATTAATTCTTCAATTATTTCATTACTTACTTTTTTTCCATCAAGCAAAATCATTTTTCACTCTCCTCAAAAAGGCCATAATTATATGTTATACCTAAACTCCTATAAGCTTTTTGTGTTGCTATTCTTCCACTTCTTGTTCTTTTAATAAAACCTTCTTGTAATAAATAAGGCTCTACTACATCTTCAATAGTAGTTACTTCTTCTCCAATACTTGTAGCAATAGTTTCAACTCCTACTGGACCTCCCCCAAATTTATCAATTAAACTTGTTAAGTATTCTCTATCAATATTATCTAACCCAGTCTCATCGACTTTTAATCTTTTTAAAGCCTTAAGAGTAATATCTAAATCAATTACTCCACTTCCTTCAACTAAAGCAAAATCTCTTACCCTTCTAAATAAGCGATTAGCTACTCTAGGCGTTTTTCTACTTCTTCTAGCTAATTCCATAGCAGCATCATCATTTACGGCAATATTAAATACTTTACCACTTCTTATTACAATATTTTTAAGTTCTTCATAAGAATAATATTCTAATTTTGAAACTATTCCAAAACGATCTCTTAAAGGACTAGATAAATCACCAGCCCGAGTTGTAGCACCAACTAAAGTAAATGGTGGTAAATTAATTTTAATACTTTTACTTTTACCTTCTCCTCCACCAATAACTAAATCAATTTCAAAATCTTCCATGGCTGGATATAAAATTTCTTCTATATAAGATGGCATTCGATGTATTTCATCAATAAATAATACATCACCAGGTTCTAAATTTGAAAGTATTGCCGCTAAATCACCACTTTTTTCAATTGATGGCCCACTAGCAGTTCTTAAATTTGAACCAAGTTCATTAGCTATAATGTGAGCTAAAGTTGTCTTACCAAGGCCAGGAGGGCCATATAATAAAACATGATCTAGTGGTTCATTACGCATTTTAGCGGCTTTTATAAATACTCTTAAATTTTCTTTTATTTCGTCTTGTCCTACATATTCATCTAAAAATTCAGGTCTAATACTTTGTTCAAAAGCATCTTCTTCTTTTAAATTACTATCAACAAGTCTGTCATTCATCTATTCACCTTCTATCATGTAAATTAACTATATCATATATTTTATAAACTAGCAATGCTTATTGCAAACATTTGTTTACTTAAGTAATAACTTTAAAGCATCTTTAACTTGTTCTTCTAAAGTTTTTGAGTTATCTATAGAAGGAATAATCTTCTTTATTTCATTTGCTTTATATCCTAAATTTTCTAAAACATTTATTAATTCTTCAATATTATTTTCTTCCATTTCTTCTTGTTCAGCATAAACTTTTCCTTTTAAATCTAAAATTATTTGTTTAGCTAATTTATCACCTATTTTAGGAAATTTTGTTAAATATAATAAATTTTCTTTGTTAATAGCATCAACAATACCTTTAATAGAACCTGTTGCAAAAATTCCACTTGCTACTTTAGGCCCCATTCCTTTAACATTTATAAGTTTTAAAAATAACTCTTTTTCCTCCATACTTTTAAAACCATATAATGATGATTCATCTTCTCTTATATGATTATAAACATATACTTTATATATCTTTCCAACTTCATAACTAAAAGGATTAGGCACATAAATATTATAACCAATGCCATTAACATCAATTACTATGCTATTACTACTTGTACTATCAACAGTACCGTTAAAATAATTATACATTATTACCACCACCCTAATTTTATCAAATTGGCAAAATAAAGTCCACCAATAAGTAGCTAGGAAATAATAAAAAAGCTTAAAAATTAAGCTTTAAGATAAAGTTTCAGGATTATTTACAACTATACTGAAAATACTTTTAAATGTT
>CANRDZ010000003.1 GCA_947629465.1 uncultured Bacilli bacterium
AGTTAAAAAATGGTCTGTAAAAACTTTTTACAGACCTTAAAATACAAATTATGAATTTTTCATCGCTTCCTCTACAGAAGCAGTATGTATTGATTTATGAATACTTTCAAGACATTTTGTGTCTTACCTGTGTATTATATACTTATTCTTATGTGATTTTATTTGCCCATTCAAAGCCATCACTTAATCCTATGCAATATATTTTATATGTATATTTTCTAAAAGTGAATATTAATATTTTATCAATGATATTTAATTTCATAATTATATCTCCCCTTTCATGTTTATTTTTGGAGATATCTCATTCATTAAATATATTATATCATTTTATGTTAATTTATATAACTATGCTATAACATAGTTATTTTAATGTTTTCCCTAGAGCGTCAACATATTCACCGACATCATTCGACACCTTTCGACTTGCTTTTCTTTTTTATCTAAGTATTTTAATATTTCTGATATATTTCTTTCTTCCACTAATTCTCGAATTTTTGCTATCATCTCTAAACATATTTCCTCATATACACTCATAATTATCACCTCAAAATATTATACATCAAAAGTATCTATGTTGCAAATAAGGTATATATAACATAGTTAAAATGTAACTAAGCTTTCTTATATATTTTATAGTATAAGGAGGTATGTATATGGTTTATTTAAGAGTAACAGAAGTTCTAAAGCAAAAGAAAAAAACAAAATACTGGTTTGTAAAAGCCATGGAAGGCAGTTATCAATCACTATCAAATTTATTAAATAACGAATCTAAAGCAATACGTTTTGAAACTATAGATAAAATATGTAAAGTTTTAGATTGTGAACCAGGAGAAATAATTGTAAGAAAAAAAACTAAAGGAGATTGATATATGGGAGCTTTTGATTGTTTTTTGCAAAAAGAAGAACTTATATCAAGAGCATATGATATTGATGAATATTTATACAAAGAATTGAAACATTTATCGAAAAAAAAATATAATTGCTCTGTTTCTAATCTTGTTAATGCATCCATTAAGTATTTAATTGAAACAGAAAATATAGGAAACATTGTACAACTTAAAATAAAATCAAACGGAATAATACACAGATCGTTTTTATTAAATAAATCTCTTTTTGATGGATTAGAAATTTTGAAAGAAAAATATAATATTCCTATATGTAGATTGGTTAATATAGGAATATATATTTCGTTAAATTCAAATGATATAAATAATTAGAGGAGGATTCTTCCCCCTCTTCTCTTTATATTACCCTATGTAAAAAAATCGATTTTAGGCGATTCTCGTAAGTCGTTTTTATGCATTTAACTTTTTAACATCATTGGCCCATTTGATAAATAGCCATTTTTGTTTATTAACAACTTCTAGCGTTTTTAGCCAAAAATCTTTATCAGTAATTCTTCCAGTTTCAACTAAATAATTTAAAGCTTCTTTTTCTTCTCCATCTTCAAACATTTCATTTTCCTCCCTATATAGTGGTCTTCCGTATCCATCAATATTTGAATAATTTAATTTATATTTTTTTCTAGCTACAGCTCCGCCGTTTGACACTACTCCATTTACACTAGATGTATTTCCCTCTATTGTATATACACACTCATTATCCACATCATAAACTAATCCAGTATGACAAATACCACTTGCATTTCTAAAAAATATTTGATCGCCTTTTCGAGGGCCACTTTTAAAATATTGATTCTTGTTTTTATAGTAATTCGCACTATAACCTGTTCCTGCTCCTAATGAGCTGCTAGGTTGATTTAAAAGTTCTTTCGCTCTCTCGACTCCAAAAGCCTTTACAAAACACCAGTCAACAAAGACATCACACCAGGCATATCCATTTTTTTTGCCATTATAAAAATTAGGTATATTGTCTAAATCTCTAGCAAATTTAGTAAAATTGTTACTTCCCACATTAGCTGTTTTATCATCTAACTGCGAATTGGATTTCTTTTCAAGGTATCCCTCTTCATTCAAAGCAACGTCTAATACTTTATTCAATTCGTTCATTATCAGTCACCTCTTCTTTTTCTTTAGAATTAATTTCTTCCTTTTTCTTTTGACTCTGAGTTCCAAAATAAAATGCTATTACTGTTGTATAAATTGTTAAAACTGACTGTCCATCAATAAATTGCTTTGATGCCATAACACAAAAAAGCACCGTTAATACAATAGTAACAATGCTTTTTACATCAAATAATTTTGTAATTTTATTTAAAAATTGTGCCATTTTATATATTCACTCCCTTCTTATTTTTACTATCTATACCATCAAGACGTTTATGTGCTTGTTTTGCTGATTCCTCTAATCTTATAATTCTATCATGATCTTCTTTTACATCAGCTTTAATACTTTTTACCTCTATTTTTATTTCAGACAAATCATCACTTATATTATCTAACTTTACTATCATAGTTGCAATTTGTGAGGTATCTTCTTTTGTTTCTTGCCTATTTCCTCGTTTTAAATTGCTAATACCTGTATATAAATTAAAAACAAAAGATAATATAGATATTACAATAGCAACTTCAACTGTCATTAGGCAACAACCTCCCATCCTGCAGGATAATTATCTGGAGACCATACATTATTGTCTATTAAAGAACGATAATGAATTCCATTATATATTACTTCATCACCTTTCATATAAGCATCTTCTGCAGATATAGGTTGAGAAAATTCTGGAATACCATTTTCGTTTATTCCACACTCTTTCCATAAAGAAAACGCAACATCTGGTGTCCAATCAGATTGTCCTTTATGTGCTTGTATGCATTTATATAATTTATTTTTGTATTGTCTTAAATCTCCAACAACAAAATTATCATGTTCGCTCCACTGTATAAATAAGTCTGCATGTTCACTTGCTGTTACTTCATCAATATCACCTTTTTCTGTCATAACTACAAAAGCTATCGAAAGTGGTCCAGCAATTTTTCGTTCTTTTTCAATTCTTTCTTTATTACTAAATTTTTGCATTATACAACACCTCCAAATCCTCCTATTGTTGCTGACTTAGATGCATTTTCTTTTTGAACTACAATTTTTATATTTACTCCCCATTTCTCTGCTATCTTTGTTGTATTCGTAAATGTATGTAATGTATTATTTTTTACCTCATCCGTGCAATCTTCCCAAGTTGGATTATCATCATTCCCATTATTACAACAAAAAACTGTCATCTTAGCACCTTCTGGAATATCAGCAACCAATTTTACTCCAACATTCTTTGGCATTTCATCATAGCTCAATGGTTCAGCTCCATGAACCGTTAATTGAGTTTGACTTCTTGTAAATGTTGTACTTTTTGATACACTTTCTTTACCATCAGATACAGTAATTTCAATTGTATTTTTCCCATTTAATCCATAATTGTCAATCATTGTTTTTGTAATTTGAATAGTTTGTGATATTCCTGGTGATAAGTTTGATTTAGAGTATATTGAATTTCCATTCAATGTAGCTGTTACACTCAACTTATCTCCATCGGCATCTCTACCACAATATGAAATATTGAAAGGTGTAGTTTTTTGTTCTCCAAGTTCAGGAAGATCATCCAATGTTGGTTCGCTATTCCAAACTATCGAATATACACCGCTAGTATCTGCCGAATCTGAAACACGGATTGAAGAACTCAAGTTTACAAGCGGACGCACGCCGCTGGTATAACCATTATATGCATTAAAGCCACTAAGGCCCGCGCCCGAGGAATTGTTTTTCAACCTAACATAATAATCATCACTACTAGTATGTTTAGTTCTTAACCAGTAATATGCAAACTTATTAACGTTAACGGTCGAATCACTAGAATATTCTGAATTACTTACTGCTTGTGCAGTAGGATATGCAGCTGGTTCACCAGTTTTAAAATATGCAATTGTTGTTCCTTCGCCTTCTTGAGTACCACCAATTTCTTCTACACTTGGTAAAAAAACTTTTCTTTTTACAGTTATTTTGGTTCCTCCTTCTTTTGTTGGTTGCATATATGGTAAACTTGCTTCTATTAATTCATTTTTAAATTCTGTAGAAAATCCATTTAAAAAACCTGGTTTTTGATCATATTCATTATAGTTACTAGACACATTATCATTCGTAGGTGCTTGATCATAAGAATGTGTTTTAGACCACCATTGTCCAGCACCTTTATCAGAATTTAACCATTGGTCAATATTGGAAACAGGATAATTACTATTTCCATATTTAGTTCTATCTGAAGAACCACCACTAGCTTCTTTTGCATCAAAGCACATAAACTGCAATACTTTTTCACTTATCAATACTGTTTGTCCTTCACCATAATGTCCATGTTCACCCACAATCCATATAACATCTACGCCATTGAATTTAGAGCTAGGATCTTTAACTTTTGCTCCGTACGGGTAATTTACTTAATAATTGTGACATACTTTCTCCTTTCCATAAAAAAATGAACTCTATTCAATAGAGTTCATAATTTCATCATATTTATTTTTTATTTTCTTTCTTATATAATATGTATTTCCTTTTGAAGCATGAGCATTCCAACTTTGCCAACTGGCATACACATCATCTCGTGTTACTACTCCAGTTTTCAACTTGTCTTTGAACTTTTTTAATTTTCTATTCATTTTTGTTTTACTTCGACGTCTTAATTTTCTTATAACTTTTCCTGTTTCCGTAATATAGGTATGAAAACCAAGTATATCAATTCCATTTTTTAGTGGTACAATTTGTGTTTTTTTATTAAGTTTCAGGCCTAAACTTTCCATAAATTCATTTGTTTTACTTAAGCAATACTTTAAGTATTCTTTATCTTTATGAATCATAAAAAAGTCATCTACATATCTGCCATAATACTTTATTCTGAGATTTTCTTTCACATAATGATCAAACTCAGAAAGATATAATAAAGCAAAATATTGACTAGTTTGATTGCCAATTGGAATACCAACCTCACCTGGTACACTATCTATAATTAAATCTATTAACCAAAGTACATCTGGATCATTTATTATCTTTTTTATTTTATCTTTTAAAATATTCTTATTTATTGAATAAAAGTATTTAGTAATATCACATTTTAAAATCCAGCCATCAGCTCCATTTTTTCTATAATAGCTTCTCATATGTTCTCTTAACCTATCAAGACCGAAATGTGTGCCTTTACCTTTTTGTGATGCGTAATTATCATAAATAAATTGTTTTTCAAATACTTCATTCATTACGTTATCACAAAGAGAATGTTCTACCACTTTATCTTTAAAGCTATTTGCTTGAATCAACCTTTTTTTAGGTTCATATACATAGAATGAATTATACTCGCTTATTGTATAAGTTTTTTCAATTAATTGTTTTTGCAAAAGTAATAATGCTTCAATAACGTTTGTATCAAATTTTGCTACAGATTTTTTAGTTGTCTTACCCAATTTTGCTTTTTTATAGCCTTTATATAAACTCTCAAAGTCAGTAATCTTTTCAAACATAAAACTTCCCCCATATTGTTTATAGCATGTATGTTATATGAATATAAAATACAACTGCATCAATATTCTTGTATTCGTCGTTATATCACACGACTGGATATATCTTCCTTGTGCGAGAGCTCTGATTTCAGCATAAGCTTACTTTGTCACACTTTCTCGCAAATGCGGACGCACGCCGTTGTTATTACCATTATATGCATTATTGTTATTAAGGCCCGCGCCCGAGGAAACTAAAAACAAGCGAACGTGCATCAAAACAAGATATACCCATTATATTACTGACTTTAAGAAAATTTGAAAACATCCTTATCTTTTTTCTTCCACCCTAAAGTCATATTCTTTATTTCAATTATCAAAGAACTCCAATATTCTAAGCTCTTCGTTCCAATACATTCTCTCGAATAAGCAATATCAATAAACGATAATAGTAAATTACATCTTGCAATAATCATATCTTGATATCTTTGCCTTTGTCTTAATTCAGCTTGATTTATAGGATACAATTCGTTACATTCTAAAGAATAGGCCAACATATCAAATACGCAATTTTGCATTCTGTTAACTATACTAAAACGCATTGATTTTGGAAATCGTTTTTTGTTCTCCGTTAATGTCAAGGTGTGTTTGATTAAATTTTTAATTTTAGTTATTAATCCGAATTCTTTTTCCATTTTTCCACCCACTAACTAAAATATCTTAAATTAAATTTATTTTAAATGACTACTGGTAGATATTTTTATATATAAGCTACTTTTGTCGTTGAATCAAAATAACCACTTGTTTGAACATAATCTTCTGGATTGGCCATATTTATCATAAATGCATCTAAACCTACATTTGATTCATCAATAATTCCTTTTAACACCAATTCTAATTCCAATAATTCCAGTTCTTGTTTTATTTCTCCTGTCCCTGCTCCACCTTCATCCCATTGTGATGCTCTATTTGGTATAGCTGCAATAATATCCGCTTCTGTAGCTACATTAACTTTCTCTCCATTACCTTTTAAAATACCTGTTAAATTCGTATCGGTATTTGATGTAATTGTAACATCAATGTTTTTAATTAGTTCTTCTACACTTGTTATTTTTCCATCTAATTTTGAAATATTACCTTCGACTGTGCCTATTCTTCCTTCTAATTCTCCAACTTTTTGATTGAATTGTGTTATAGATATATAAACTAGAGATTCATCTATAATTGCAGTTATATTAGCAACATCAGTAATCGTTGTATCTATATCAACAAATTTTTCTAATATATCTACTCCTTCAGCTGGAATATAATCTGATTCTGTTCTTGAATTACCATATAAGAATAAAACTTCTTGCTTTGTATCAGGATCTTCAACAAATAATCCTAATTCTCTAAAATAAAAGCCAGTAACTATTCCTTTATTAGTAAAATTACATCCTATTGTTATTTTATTATTTTGAACTTTTAATTTACTTATTTCTACTTCCTTTTTACTACTAATCAAATCCGTTAGTTGCGCTATTGCCATACTTCCTATTTCTCCATCTCCTAATTTGAATTTCGTAAATTTAAAAGTTTTTCCCATTTGTGCTTTATATAATACATTTTGACCTGATGTAGTCAAATACATTTTATTAAATGCTCCCACTTATTAACTCACCTCCGCAATTTTTTGAATATCTCCTACATGAACCGTAGAACCAATATATAATTGTGCTGTTTCTGTTTGAAACAAGTTAATTACAATTAATAAATTAGCTGGGAATTCATTTCTAAATTCATCTATTAATACTTCGGCTATATCTGGAAATATATGTGATATTTGAATTGTTACTTTATAATTTTTACTATCTATATCAATTCTATAATTTCCAGCACCAACTAGATTTTTTAATTTATTTCTAAGCCAATTTATATTAAATGGTAATTGATTTACTAATTTTGATTTAATTTTAAACCTACGTTCTTCTATATCACTCGATGTATTTATAATATTAAATATTTTTTCATATCTTACTAATCCAAAACCTTTAGCAGTTTGTACTTTAACTTCATTTATAATCTCATCTATTTTATTATTTAATCGCTCTATTTCTATGTCCTCTGTCGAACATATTTCTTTAAATTCTCTAATCTCTCTTAAATATTCAGGCAAGTATTGTGAAATGTTACTCATTTTATACCACCTTCCCAGAATCAGTAAAATCACAACCACTTAAAAATGGAATCTCCTCATTAGAAACGACTATATTTTCTACATCATTATTTATCTTAGTATCAAATATATCTTTAATTCCAATAACATTAAGTATTCTACTTTCTATATGAGCAATTCTAACAATAAGCGATGTAGTATTTTCCCAGTTTGACTTTAACTCTTTAAAATATTCTTCTATTGAATTTTGAATTTGCTCTTGTAAATTTTCAATAGTATAACCCTCTTCTGTTAGTATTCTAGCACTTACATTAATGTTCAATTTAGTGGCAGAAACAATAGTTACATCATGACCGAATAGGTGCAATTCCGCTGCCATCACTTCCAACAGCATCATTAACCAATCGAATTAGTGTTTCTGAGGCTACATTTAATGTACTATCTAATAATATTAATTTAACTGTACCTCCACCATTCCAAGTAGGAATTACTTTTACAGCTCCCACACCTTCAATAGCTTTTGTCTTTTCTTTATAGTCTGCAATATTTCCGCCAAAAGCAACAGAACTTACAGCCTCATAAAAACGATTCCTTAATTCCTCATCTGTTTCAGCATTTTGTCCTGGCACAAGAATATCTGATAATATTGCTTTAGTTAAATCTGGAATATAATCAATAGTAAGCATATTTCCAAATTTAGTGTTACCTATCGTGCCTGCTGTTTCACATTTTACTTCATATACTCCTGTATCTAATTTATTTATGACTTCATATATTATACTATCAATTCCCAAACGAGATCCAAGTGGAACATCTAATAATGTTTCTCCTTTATAAAATGTTGCTTTTCTTACTGAATATGTAGCTTCATTTCTTTCAATTCCAAATTCTTGCGTTATTTTATTTAAATATTCTCCTGTTGCTGTATCAGGAAATAATAAATTAAGAAACTGTTCTAATTTAATATACAATTCTGATAATTCAAAAGCCATTGGAGCAATAGCTATATAAATCACAGATCCTTCTCTTTTATCAATATCATTTGGGACTCTGCTTAAAGCGGTATTAAGTATACTGTTGTATGTTTTTTCTTCAAACATTTATACCACCACCTCTCTTTTTACTGATATTTCTCCTTCGTTTGTAATTACTTTAAAAGACATACTGCACGAATCAATGTTAGTTTTCTTAATTTCAAAATCTATAATATCCTTAAACCTAATATCACTAAGTATTGCCTCTCTTACATATCGTTCAGCTTCAGATTTCACAAAATCAAATTTGCTTCCAATTAAATTTGACAATTCATTTCCATAATTAAAACTAAAAATAATATTTTCATATCGAGCAGTAGATAAAATCATGTATACAGCTTGTTCTAAAGCATCTAGATTGTCAATTTTACCAACAATTTTTTTGTTTTCAAAATCAATTCCAAATGTCAAATTTGGTTGTATATCATCATCTATAATATTTATATTTTCAACTTTAATTTGAGGTCCCATATCATCACACCACCTTATCAAAAACAAAATATGTTTGTCCGACCTTGCTGCCTAATTAAAATTACTTTATCGCCTACCTTCAGTGCATTGTAAAAAGTAATTGTTTTTGTTCCCTTTACTTCGTGAGTATGAGTATTGTCAAAGCTTCCTATTTCTGATGTAGTTGTACGCTCTGATCCACCATTTATCGTTGTATCTAAATAGTTTACTTCGTGTGTGTGTTGCGTATTCGTAGATGTAGCTTCAGTTGCTGTATCTATTTCTATATTCACTTCATAATCCGTTAAATGTTGTGGTACCCTTAAACATTCGCTTGGAAGTATTAATTTTTGGTCTATCTGAATGCTTAAAGGAGAAGTTGCAATAACTTCTCCTTGTACGATAGTTGTAGGTTTAGAGGCAATCACAGCTTTAACAGCTATATCTTTCATCATAGTTAACCATTCTGCACCCGTATTCAATTTTTTACCTCCAATCATATATTTAGTGTTAAGTCTATATTAAAAACATTGCCACCTTCAAAAGTAAGTTGTGCCTCATCTATTAAGAAATATTTCTTTATATTCTCATCATTTAAAATTATTCCTACACTTTGTCCAGCCCTAACAAATTCACCAGTTGCTTTAATTTTCAACGCTTCCGTTTTTTTACCTTTTAATGCTGCAATAGTATTTAATTTTTCTTTTATTTGTTCTTCATTTAATCCTTCTTTTGCAACTTCAAAATATTGTAATATACCCCATTTAGAAATAAGCTCCGAATTTTCAGCTATATATACTTCTCTTCTACCAGTATCCTTATTATCTTGAACAATTTTAAATCTCGAATAACTATTTTCAATATCTGTTGAATAGGTACCTCCAGTTATATGTGTATTTTCAGATAATACTAAATTTGTTACCAAACTATTTAATGATTTTAATTCTAATTTTCCAAAATTATCATAAAAGCAATATTGAATGCCAGTATTATCGCTTGTTATTCCTAGTGCTTCTACAATCATGTCTAACAAGTTAACATCATCTTCAACTAATTTAGGTATTACAAAGCCAGTATCTTCTATTTCTCCTATTTCTAATTTATAATCATTTGCAATCTGCATGATAATTTCATTTGCTTTTTTGTTTATGAATACATAAGAAGATTTATAAAGCAAATATTTAATTTGATCATATACTGTAATTGTTCTTCCTTTTGTTTTTAAATCTTTTTCATTCTTAAACACAACACCTTTAAAAATATTATTTGTATCAGTTTGAAATGTAATTATATCTCCATCTTCAATCTTAAATTCAGAATTTTGGTATGCATCTCCATTCTCAATATTAAGCTTTAACGATCCACAACTTCCAACTCTTTTAGTTTTTATGGTTGGCTTAGATACAATTTTATTAAGACACCATTTATCTCCATTTTTCTTATATAAAATAATACTATGTTCCATTTAGTACACCTTTAGTACCTTTCCGGACTCTTAAACCATTATTGAGCATTTCATCCGTTAGTCCATTCAATCTTTTTAAATTCCAATATCCATCATCATTTCCATATAATTGCCTTGATATTTTAGATAATGTGTCACCTTCTTTTACAACATATGTTTGAGGTACTTCTCTAGTATTCTCTCTCTTTTTTATAACTGTTGCTTCAATTTGTTCTTCATTCGCATTATTCTGCTGTGAATCTATGTATATTTTTTCTGCGCCATAAAATTTATATTCTTTCAAAGAAAGTTCATAATGCCATGTTCCAACATCTCCACCTTCTTCATCATAATCAAATGACTCTATTGAAACAGGGCTGTTAAGTTCAACCGTTCCTCCTGTAATTACTAACCTAATCGGTCTCAATTTTAAAAACCAATTCTCTATAGTTTTTATATAATATGATGGATTATATAAAACATCAGAAGTTATTGCAGGATACCATGATGATGGAAACTCTGATTTAATCTTTAATGTAAAACCTTTTGGCAATCTCTGTTGAGTAATTTCACCTAATGTTAAAACTTCATTCGATTTATTATTTCCTTTATGTTGTATTTCAATCGTTTCTGGTAAAACAGGGATTTCAAAACCTTCAGCATTATTATTAAAGCTTAAAAATATGTGATAACTCATCCTACAGGCACCCCTTCCATACTTTCTTTAGTAGCCTCATATACAGTAGTACGCATTTTATCAAGAATAAAATCTGCATCTGCATTCTCATTAACATTATCAACATGAAAATTAATGATAGGCTGATTACTTATATTGTTTTGTATAAACTTCTTTTCTGCTAGTTCTCTCATAAGTTTTAAATCTTCTGATGATATGTCTACTGTATCCTTTATACTATTAACTGTATCTACAGTTCCAATATTTCCTATCGTTTCATTTCCATTAAATGCATTATCTATACCACTTTTTAAATCATCAATCCAATTGTTTCTATTTGCCACTCTTTCATCTCTTGTTGCTTCTAGTTCTTTTTGTTTATTTATTACATCTAATGCTGCCGATTGCAAATCAGCATCTCTTTCCGCTTTTTCTTTTGCAAATTCCATTGCAGCATCCATTCCCATTGTCGAACGATTTGTAATCAAGTCTATTGATACTCCTGGTATCTTATTTAACATTGATAGAAAGCTATTAATTTTATCAATTGCTCCATTAATAAATCCATCAATTATTGTTAGTGCTCCAACTTTAAAATATCCAATAAAATCTAATAAGCCATACCATATTGTTTTAAAACCTAATGCAAACATCATAATTCCTATTTGAACGTTATCCCATGCTGTTATAAATGCTTTTGCAACATTATCATTTGTTACCCATAAATATCCTAAAATTGCAATAAGTGCAACAATTAATGCGACTATCCTTACTACTGGGCAAGCCCAAAATGCACTGTTTAACATATTTTGTGCAACTGTAGCAATTCCTGTTGCTATACTGTATGCACCCCACATAGCTACAATGGCTAAAAGCCCAATTCCAATACCAAATAAAATAGGTTCAAATGGTTCTAATACATTTGCTAGCCATATACATCCATCAACAATAAACATTATTGTATCGCCAAATATGTACATTGCATTAGTAACACCTTCAACAAAAGATGAAAAACTTTCTGTATTTATTAAATCATTAATTTTCTTAGTAACAGGTTCAAAAGCTTTTATGACATCATTTTTAAATTGTGTCCATATAGAACCAAATGTTTTAGGCATTTCTTCAAACTTTAAATTTATATCATCTGTTGCTTTGAAAATAGCATTTTTTAATCCTTGTGCTGTTACTTGTCCTTTACTTACCATGTCATCAAGTTCTTTTCTAGTTACTCCATAATAATCTTGAATATATTGAATCATTTGAGGTGCATTTTGCTTTAATATACGATAATCGTTACCTAATAAAGATCCGCTAGATAATGACTGTGTTAAGTTGTACATTGTTGAAGAAATTGCATTTGAATCAAGTCCAGATGTAGTAAATAACTTACTTAGATTTTCAGAAAAAGCAATTATTTGATTATTATCATTATTAAATGCTGTCCCTGCTTGCATTCCCAACGAGGCTATTATAGATGATTGGTTCATATAATCTACTCTTGCTCTCTGTGCAGATGCAAAAATTTTATTTTTCAAATCTCCAATATCATCTTGGCCATTATTCATAAGTTTTAACCTTGCATCAGTTTGAGTGCTAACATCTGAAAAATCAATTATTTTTTTTACGCTTAATACACCTAATGCTGTTCTTATGATATTTCCCAAGCCTTGAAAATTTGAACCAGTTTCTTTTACCTTTCTATTAAATCTATCTTGTTCTTCTTCAGCTTTCTTTATATAAGAACCAACGTCTTGAATCTTACTTCTTGCTAATTCTAGGTTACTTGTTACTATTGGATCTTTAGTTTTTCTGTTCATTCTCTCAAAAGCATTAATTGTTAAATTCATAGATTGCTGAATAGATTTTAAAACCGGTGTAAAACCATCATGTAATCTAAGTGCTTGTGTTACTGTTGACATTTATGAAACCTCCTTTCTATTTTTTTAGTTTGTCTCGCTCCCTTTTTTCATCTTCTATCATTATATCTATTGAAGCACATACAAAAAGTTTTTCTCTGCGAGGCAAATTTAAAAATTCATGAGGAAACTTATTAAAACGATGAAGGCAATAATGAGCATACATTGCATCACTATCGCCTTCTCTTATTAGTTTTTTGCTGCTTCTACTAATTCATTTGGATCTTGATCATATCCATTTACTTCTCTTACCTTGTAAAGTAAATCACTTAATTCTCCTGGATTGAACATTTTATCTAGTAATGCCTCTGCACCTAATACTCCCCATTTTGCTTGTAATTCTGAATTTTTAAAATCAGGAACAATAACAGTTTCAATTACTAGTTTTTTCATGTATAAATCTGTATCAAGTTCAGAAGTATATGTATTTCCTTTTTGTTTCACTCTCTTTTGACTTTGGCTTCTAATTACTTTATCTTTTTCTTCAGTAATTGCTTTTAAAACAAATTCTCTTGGAAATCTCTTTGACACTTTATAAGACACCTCTTCAACAGGTGCAATATCTTCCATTAAAAAACCTTTTAAATCATCCATACTTTAATTCTCCTTTACGCTAAATTAGATGGTAATGAAAATTCATCCAAATATTTAATATCTCCATAACTAAATGGTACTTCATAGTCTAATGCATCAGAATCAACATCCCATTGTGCCATTACAGCTTTTGAAATATTTACATCATACAATACTGCTGTTTGCTTTCCAATTCCTGATGTTGGATCATCATTTATAATTGTCATATCAAAATAAGTATCTATACCATTATGAATATAGTCTGACATTACTCTTCTAAATTCTGGTGTAACATCATAAATTGTCATTGTGCCAGTTAATTTAACACCTGTTGCTTTTTGTTGTACTATTCGCCTACCGACAGTTTTGACATCTGTTGTGGTTTTTTCTGCTTCTGCAGTTACTTTTTTGGCAAAAAACATTAATATATTTCTTCCGTTTATTGTCATATATCCATGCGCTTCTTGACCACTAATAATATCTTTTGCTAACAAATATTTATTATCCATTACGAATTACCTCCTCCAACATAGATATCCATATACAATTTTTCCATAGCATCCACAGGTTGAACATATAAAATAACTCTTATACTTTCTATTCCTTCTCCTGCTTTTACTTCTAAATCTTTACTTGCATCAAAATTTTGTATAGCTTCGAGTTGCTCCAAATTAGATAAATATTTTATAAGTTGAGCTTTGAAAAGATTTCGACCATCTTCGTTATTGCTTAACTTACCAATAAAGTAATCTTCAAATATTCTTTTCACATCTGTTCCAATTGCATCTAAACAACGAATAACTCTGTTTTTAGAAAACTCTTTTGCTTTATCCATTGTGAAAGTATGTAAAGTATTAACATCTTGTTCTATTACAACTTTTTCTTTCTTTTCAACAAATACTATATGTCCTGCTTGTAAATATTCTTCTATTTGAGAATTAGTATATTTGTCAGATGCTGGAACTGATATTGCTTCATCATATACCTCATAAGTATTTGATTTATTTACTTCAGATCCTGCAGTTAATCCTGCAATATATACCGTAGCTTGTATATTGGTTAGTGTTGTACCATCTTCTAAAATCACTCCATTTTTAACAGATATTATTCCTTCATGGTCTGGTACATTATAGTCTGCAACAACAACTTGAATTTTCTTGCCCTCATCATCCCTTTGACGTTTTACATAGTTACAAACAGCTTGTTTTATTGTTAATGTATCTACTGGAAGTGCAATCGTATTAAAATCAAATGGTGTAATTGCATTCAAGAAATTTTCAGTATAATCTGTATTAGTTATTTCTCCATTTGTTCCACCAGATAATTTTATTCCACTTTCATTAGCTACTAATGTATCTTCACTCACTGCTTCAAATTCAACATATTTATTAGATTTCAAACTACTAATACTATTTACATACTGTGTATCAACATTAATTCCATCTAATACTGTATTCACATAAAAATATCCTTCATTATCTGAATCTTCAATAATGGTTGTCACAATATCATTTCCACGAACACCAGAATATTTTGCTTTTACAGTTAAATTTTCATCTGTTCCCTCTGCTTTTGTGCCAGTATTAACTCTATATATTAATGTCTTAATAGCTCTTTTCATTGCTTCTTTAATTAAAAGCATTTCTGGATCACTTATATAATGACCAAAAATATCATAAATGTTTGTATCTCTATTTACTTCAACCACTTGTTTTTCAGGTCCCCATGGCAATTCAACTGGAACAACAACAGTTCCTCTACTAGACATTAAATCAAGAGATCCATTTTTTGATTTAAAATTCATATATACGCCTGGTCTTTTTTTATTTTCAATCGTAAAGTTTCCTCCCATTTAAACCATCCTTTCATAAAAATTATTTAACAAAGTTCTCACTTCTTGATGAGAATATTTTTCATTTTTACTCAATATTGCCTTTAAAATATCTTTTTCAATATTGGTATATTTTTTACTCAATAAAATAGAGGTAACAGAATATTTTTTATCTGTTACCTCTTCATTATTTTTTGTTATTTTATTTGATTTTTTTGTTATATTTTTTGTGTTTTTTGTTACTTTTTCAGCTTTTTTGTTCACTTTTTATCCTCTCCTCCAAATCCATATTTTCAATTAATGGAACATTTTCCTTTTGTTTTAATATATGAACTTTATATGTAATAAATAAATGTAAAGTTTCATCATCCTCTATCTTATATGATAGTTTAGATGCTCTTATTTTTGATTTATCCTCTAAATTTATATATTCAAGTAAGAACATTAAATTATCTGCCATTTTTATTCTATCTTCATTTGTATTACTAAAATATCTTAAATCGTAATCATATTCTCTACGATATCTATTATCCAACAATTTTTGTTGAGAGGGTTCTATAGATTTAATAAAAAAACAAGGTTCTCTAAATCCTTGTTCTATTTTTTCATCATATCTTGGAATATTATTGTAATTATCCTTTAATATCGTTAAAATTCCATTTTTTATTTGCTCATCCACATTTACCACCTCAATTAAATATTTTTTTCAATAATTCAAATGACTCTTTATCTATGATATTTGGCATTTGCGCCTCTACTTCATTTACAGAAATACGAAGCATAAATTTTCCTTCAACCCATCCGCTTTTTTTGTCTCCAACAAACATCCCTTCTTTAGCATCATGGTCATATAAAAAAACATTACCACTCCATGTTCCAGGTACGAAATGAGCTCTAAATCCATTTTCTACAAAACTTGAATATTCTTTAGTATTATATATTTCAACATATAAATAGTTTCCTCTACGAGTTACTTTTGAAACATACCAATTACGTCTCATTTCTCCACTACTTCTATCATTTGGTGTTCTTTTTTTTACTTTACTTAATACTAAATTTGCTATATCAGATAATAATTGCATAAAAAAATTATCTACAACTCTATTTTTTATAGCATTATTTATATTATTACTAAGCTTCCTAAATTCGCTAAAATCAAAACTTCCCCAATTTGCCATTATGCTTTCTCATCCCTCTCAACAATAATTTCTTGATGCGTAGGATATTTAAATGGCTCTCCAGTATGTTTCAAGTGATAATTCATTCCATCTTGTTCCACATTTATTCTATCTCCTGCTTTAATTTCTATTTCTGGAGCACAAAAAAGCTTTATTGTATAATTTACATCAGCAACATCAACTTTTTGATTTGCATTATTCAATTTATCTTTTGAAAGAGCGCAAGGTATATTGACATATACTTCTTTTTCTATTTGTTTAGTTGCAGGACTTAAAGGATCATCCAATTCTTCTTTACGAACAATTTTCATTTTTCCACTATAGGTTGCTTCAATAGCTTTTCTTTCTTGCTCAAGCATATCATTCATAAGAATCACCTCGAAAGTTTTCTAACACTATTCAAAATAATAGCATAATCATTCCATAATGTACTTCGTATAGACTTATTCAACTTATTAGCACTAACATCCTGAAACTCTGTTCTTACATCACCACGTTGTACACTTTTTATTCCTGGTGTAAATCTCGCACTAGCTGAAGATTTGCTACTTAAATCTTGATAATCTATAGCCATATCATACAAAGTCATTTCAAGACTTTCTGGAACCTTGTCCCAATGAATATATAATAAAATAATATTAATTGTTTCGTATAATATTTCTTCTATTAAGTCCATATCTTCAGTTTCTAGTTTTTTCTTCAATCTTGATATAACATAATCTGGAGAAAACGATAGTAATTTCTTTATTTTTTCTAGCATTATCGTACCTCCTATTCGTTATTATTATCTCCTTCAAATGTTTCTAATTTTTCTTTTAAAATAGCAACTGTGTCTTTTTCTCCTACAGGAATACCTTTTTCTTTGCACAAATTAATCAAATCTTGTTTGCTAAGGTTTTTATTTCCCTTACTTGTATTATTATCATCATTTTTTGTACTATTAGCAATATTTTCTACCTTTTTAGTTTCATAAGGAACATATCCTTGTTTTCTATATATAACATTGTATGCTTTATCAGTTGCAGTAATAATATGTCCATTTTTAATATATTCTTTTAATTTCATATCTAATTCTCCTTTCATTTATAAATAGAAGCGGAATTTTAACCGCTTCTATTAGGAACCAACTTCTACAGATGTAACACTAGATTTAGCAACAATTTTATTACTTGTAGATGATTCTACAACAATTATTTTATCACTACTAGAACATTCAATATCTTCGTTAACTTTTAAATCAGAATATTCTGTTGCTTCATCTCCATAAGATGGCTCAGTAATGTTTGCTGAGACTTTATATTTTAATTTTCCGCTACCTGTATTTCCATTAACTTCTGTTACTTTTGTATGTGTAGCATCAGATCCAGCACCTACTGTAATTGATAATGTTCCCATTAAATTGCTTTTTTCTGGTACTAATAAAGCAAAAGCTTCATCTTTAATTGGTAAATGTCCTAATCTCATAGTAGCTTTAATAGCAATTAAATCTTGCTCAGCTAATGAAATTGGTTTACCATCTGAATCAATTGTTCCTTGTAATGTTGCTTCTTTTAAAATTTCATATTCTATACCTTCTCTAATACCAACAATTGATTTATTCCAATCAGCTGCAATTAATTCTCCTTTTGTCTTGTCCCAAGAACCATTTCTTGAAAACTCAATAGGATTTGAATATAGTTCTTTTTGATTAACTCCATCAACAAATAGTTGATTTCCATTATTATCTCTTAATTTTCTTAAAGAATTTTTTAATCCGTAATGTGCTGTAAAACCATTTACATCTAATCCTGAATCTTCAATTAAAGCCATAACATCAGAAATATCTAAATCAAGTGCTACTGCGTTATCTCTAACAATGATATTTCCAGCATTAACTGCAGAACTATAAATATTCTTTTTAAATGGAGAATTAATTCCAAAGAATCCAGCAGCATCAATAGCAGTATAAAAAGCTTCTGCAATTGCTCCTTTCAATTCTTCAAATACTGCTATTGTAGTATCGTTTAGCTTTTCTTTTGTGACTGGAATTATAACAGCTAATTTTTTAGCTTCAATTTCAGGAAAAATCCATCCAGCTTTAGATGTTTTTATTCTTTCACCCTCACTAACCCAATATGCTCCTGGTCCTTCCGTCATAACTGGAAATTTCTTTTTATCACTTTCCATTTTTTCTACTTTTGATAATCTTAATAAACTTGAACCTCTAGCAACATCTTTCATAATTTCTTTTGCTTGTTCAGTTGGTACGAAACCTCTTAACTCATCTTTTAAATAACCCATTCTATTTTCCTCCTTATAATTAAATAAAAAAGACTGCATTTTATACAGTCCAAAAATTATCTTTTTGCTTGATTTTCTTTAATGATGCTAACAAAATCGGCACTACTATCTGCACCAGGATTACCTGGATTTCTAGGAACATAATTATATGGAGATGATGTATTATTAGCATTATCATCGCCTAATAAATCTTTGTATGTATCCTTTATTACTTGCATTTGTTCAGAAATACCAGCAACAACTTTTTCTCCATTTTCATCCAATGTGAGTTTAGATAAATCAAATTTATCAGCAAGTAAATCAGGATATTTAGCCTTTTCTTTATATAGTTCTTCTTTAATTGCTGCTGTCTTAATTAATTTTTCAATTTTTTCTTTATGCTGTGTTTCTAAAGCTTTCTTTTCTGTTTCATATTGTTGTATTTTACTTTGTAAATCTGCATTATCCTTATTATTCTTCTTCAAATCATTTATTGTTGTTGTTGCCGTTTGTAATGATGTTTTTGTATTATTTAAATCCGTTTCTAAAGTAAGATACTTCGTTTTTGAAACATATTCTCCATCATTAACATTAACAATTTTTACTTGTTTGTCCTTATTTGCATCATTTGAATTGTACTCATTAATTTTTACTTCCACTTGTTTGAATAATTCATCACCTAAAATGCTTTTTAACCATTCCATATTTTATCCTCCTTATTTTTAGCTACGTTTTTATCTCTGGTGTCTTCCAGTGCTAGCAAAAGTTTATCTCTCATTTTGCAAGAGTATTCCCGGCTAGTTTATAGGCCATAACGGTTTTTGGGGCAATAAAAAAGAACCTTGATAGGTTCTATTCTTCTTTATTAATTAATTTTTTTAGATATTGTTTATATTCTTCTAGTGTAGCAAATTCATCATAGTTAATACCTGGAGCTTTTTTATTATATTTTTTCATAAATTCTTTTCTTAATTCTTCAGTTTCTTTATCAAATATTCCCATATATTTCAACCAACTTTCTTAATATTATTTTTAACGGTTCTACACTATTAATGAATTCTAAACTTTCTTGATTATCCAATATATATTCAGTATAGACATTGGCTAGTAATTCTCTTTCTTTAGTTCCTGTATTAGACCAATACTCATCAGAATGAGAATAATTTCCATATATTTTATTATCTGTAAGACATGAAAACAAGTCACTTATAGACATATTATCTTCAAATTTTTCTGCTATTTTAATATATTTTTCATCCGATAATATTATACTAGCATCTTTTATTGCTTTGGACAATTCATTTCTCAAATCTATTGATATTGAATTATTTACATCTATTTTATGTACTAATTCATGAACAATAGATTTGGTTTTATCATATTTATCTATTAAAGAATGTTTTGGATTTATTATTATCTTGTCTAAAGATATATCATAATAAAACGGCCTAGTGGCATTATAATCAATTTCTATATCTTCATTATTTAAATTTTGATTTATAAAATTCTCTGCCCTTTTTGATATTTCTTTATCATTTATAATATTATTTAATTTATTAATTTTCAATGGTAATTCTAAAATATCATTTAAATTTGCTTTAGGATCTATATATTTAACATACCAGCCTTTATAAGATATATTAGATGGAACAAATATTCTGTTGCCATCTTTATCAACTGCGATTTTT
The DNA here is from genome assembly GCA_947629465.1 of uncultured Bacilli bacterium. Lineage (GTDB taxonomy): Bacteria > Bacillota_I > Bacilli_A > RF39 > UBA660 > SIG200. Next base: position 20,643 of record CANRDZ010000003.1, read on the forward strand.
TTACTATCAATATCAAATTCATCTAACACACATGGAACACTTGTAGTTCTGCAATTTGCGTGAAACGGTGGATAATTAATTCCAATTTGTGCCTCTGAAACTTTAAACTTCTTATTTCCAAGTCTTGCATCTATATCTCTACATATATCTGATGTTCTCATATCAAGTGATACAAATAATTTATAGTATTGTACTCCAGTTTCTTTATATCCCTTAAGAGTAGCTTGCTCACTTATAAAGGCCATCTCTGTATTAACTAATGTTTTTGCTCTGCCAAAGCTGACACCCATTCTCTTTGAAATTGTGTCTGCAATTTGTGTCATGCTTTTTCCCATTATCATACCCTGAGTTAAGTTTGTTTCTAGTTCATTGAGTAACTTTGCTTTATCATTCCAAATTCGACTACTAAAGTTTTCTCCTAACCATGGTTTTTTAATTATGGTTTCAATTTGATTTTCATTAAATTTTGAAAAAGTTGTATGTATACCAACTGTTTTTTCAATCTCATAAATATTTCTATAATATGTATCAATATAAGTTTCTTTTAATAAGTTAGTCATATCACTTTGTTGTTTTTCTCCAAGAGCCCTAATATTCATTTGCACTTGTGCATTTAATGCCTCTAATCTACTAACTCTACTTTTTATATATAAATTGTCTAAATACCTTTCATTATCTTTATTTAATGCCAGTTCTCTATATTTTTCAAGCGATATTCTAAAATTACCCAGTTCTTCTTTTGTCAATAACTTTTTTGCCTCTTCATAAGTAATTCCGTTATTATCAGCATATGTTGAGTAGAATGATGCTATTTCTTTTTTTATACTTTTTAAAGCTTTTGTATATTGTACTTCTAAATCACTTATATAGGCATCAGATTTTCCAAATTCCATTTCTTTTAACTTTTCAAATCTTTCTTGCCAATATTTCGCATTATTCATTTAATCACCTACTCTTTTTTACTGTCATCAGTTATAACACTAGGAAAAGGATATTCTTCTTTATTTTCTTTTTCAATTTGTTCCATTTCTTCATCTGGATTCTCAACCCATGGATGATTCTTTAGTATACTTTTCTTTGAAATAGCTCCGTTTGAAATTTGTGCTATTTGAGCATTTTCCAAATCATTGCTTATCATATTTCTTGTCCATGTTTGTTCGACTAGCATATTTGAATCATATCCTAAATATGTCAATATAGCTTTTATAAGTCTTGAAAAACCTTTCTTAAACTGTGTCTGCTGCATTCCTGATTTTAGTTCTAGTTTTCTATAAAAGAATTTTAATGCTACACCACTTGCATTTCCAAAACTTTCGATATCTTGTTGTAATCCTTGTCCACTTTCATATATTTGCTTCTTTAATACTTCTAAAATTACCTTTCTTGCTTCAACAGGAATCTCTATTTGTAAAGTTCTTACATCTCCATGTGTTCCAGCTTCAGAAGTATCTGTTTTTATAGTTTTAAATCTTTTCAAATCATTTATAAACTCTTTATAGTCTTGTCCTCCATAATTTTCAAGTATGTAAATAATTTGTTGTATATCCTCTAAGTCGTTTGCAAATCCTGACATAACTCTGTCATATAAATCAATTTGATCTTTGTATTTTAATAAATCACTTTTACATTTCCTATTATTGCAAAAAGGTATAAATGGAATTTCATTAAATTTTAATGCCTCAAATTCTTCTTCTGATTTATATGTTAATCCTGGTGCATCTAGAATTCCTTCAAACTTATATGTAACACAAAATACTTTTCCTTTTCTGATAATCCATTCTTCAAAATAAATATAGTTTTTAATTTTAGTTGGATTATTATCATCTGGTTCAATTAAAGGATAATATCTATAAATTTTTTCTAAATCTTTCTTCAATGTATTTTTATAAATTGGTATTATTTGTTCATCTGGGATGACATCATAAAGAAATTTTCCAGTTTCCTTATCTATCCAATAATGCAACCATGTTTTTCCTACATTACTTGCATCAATACATAATCCTTGCGATATATCCTCAAATTCATCTCCAAGAATTTCTACTATCTTTTTATTTATTTCTTTATTTTTTGTATCAAAAATAACAGGATAAGTAAACATATATCCTGCTTTTTCATCAACCATTAATTCATGAAAATTATGTGCTAATCTATTGTCAGCATTTCTTATAGGATCATCATCAGATGGAGCAACACCTTTTTGCTTAATATCGTTATCATTATTATAATATTTTAATAAATTTCTAATATATTCTCTTCTTGGTCTATCTCTTTCTATGATTTGCTTTATTTCATTTATATTCATCATCATACACCTCTCTTTCTATTTAAGTACCTGAATACCAACATTATCAACATATCTTGTATAAATTGCATATCTAATTGCATCTTGAACGTCATCATTTTCTTTTATAGGTTCTCCAGTTTTTCCATTCCAAACATATGTATATATTTCTTTTTTAAATCTATTTACACCTGGATAATAAATTAATAATGTTCTTAATTTATATCTTTTTGCAACCATTTCTATACCACTTAAAACTGCTTTATTAGCATTTTTTGCTCTTAAGCCTTCTTTTTTAAATCTTGCAACGTGTTCTGGTCTAGCAGAATCGCAATAAAACATAATGTTACCATATATTTTCTTTATTTTTTTTGCAATATCAACCCAATAATCAATTTCTTCATATTGTGCCGAATATTCTTTAATTAGTATAACCGTTCCATCTGCTGTCTCTCCAAACAAACAAATTGCACCATAATGCTCATATCCCCAGTCAACACCACAAAAATAATTAACAAATTCATACTTAGTTAAATCGTAAATATAATGTATATCTCTATTAAAATCTTTATATACTGCTCCTTCCGAAGTTACCCAAAGTCCTCTTATATCTCTATCGTAAAACATTCCACTTGGTGTGGATTTTTTTAAATTATTTTTATATCTTTCACTTAAAAAAGTATTATCATCTAATTCGTAATGAACCTCATGTATTGTTTTACCATCTGCTTTTAAAATATAATCAACATATAACCAATGTTCAGGATGGTCTGGGTTAGTATCAACAATAATTCTTGCACCCGTTCCACTGCAACGTGTTTTTATTTCGTTAAAAACTTCTTCATTTGCAGTAGATCCCTCGTTAATGTATGCACCATAGGCAGTCATACCTCTTATCCTTGACATATCTGCTACAGTCCCATGACCAAAGCAACATACTAATACACCAAAAAGCTTGAATCTATTAAATTTATCAAACTTAAATTCAATACCATATTTATTTGTTAATTCTTGTAATACATTTCTTTGCAAACTTCCGAAGTGTATTTCCTGCAAGAATATATTGAGGTTCATTTATTCCTTCTTGTTCTGCTATTTTTCTTACTTTTATCAATTCCATTAAAAACAAATCGTTATCTATAACAGTTTTTCCTGTCCTCTTTGCACCGTGGTTAATTAGCATAAAAAAATCAGTATTGAAATAAAAATTCAATACTGACAACTGTTTAGGATGATACAGCTGCTTAATACTCATCTGCAACACCATCCTTTATTAAATTAAATAATTCTTCTAATTTAGATTCTTTATTTTGGTTATTCTCACTATTTTTAGCTTCAAATATTTTTTCTTGTAATTCATATTTCTTATTATCAATATCCATTCTATGCAATAAATCTACGCAACGTCTTTTTGCTTCTTGAATTTTTGTAAGTGCTTCTTCAATTCTCTGTATTTTTTCAACTGTCGACTCTGCCATAGTGATTGTACCTTCAATTGCTGTTCCTCCAAATTCAGTGCTACAAGATTTACTTCTCTGAACAGAACTTATAGTTAAATCTTTATTAGGTTTCTTTAGTTCTTGAATTCGTTCTAACATTCGTCTTTCTCTAATAAGTAACAATTCATATTGTTGCTCTATAACTTTTCTTTTATCTTCTGTTTTTATTTTTTCTATAAAGGCCTTTTCTTCATCAGTATAAAAATCAGAGTATATACTTTCATATGCACCAGTTACCAAAGCATTTTTGTTACCTTTAGGTGCGTGGCCACCTTTATTACCTTTAGCGTTTTTATTTTTCTTTTGAGCCTTACTACGATTACTAGCTCGTTTCCACTCATTCTTTTTAATTAAGTTTTTTAATTCTTTTTGAGTTATTTTAAAATCGCTTTCGATTTCTTTATATGTAGCACCTTTTTTATAAGCTTTCTCTATTTTTTTTAAATCCCCTGTCACATGGACCACCACCAGCCTTTTTCAATTATATTTTTTATAATTTTGTAGCTTTTTCACAGGTTAATTCTTCCCATCTTTTTATAATAATATCGCAATAAATCGGGTCTAATTCCATCATATAACATCTTCTTTTTAATTGTTCACATGCTATTAAAGTTGTACCACTTCCTCCAAAGCAATCCATAACAATATCATTTTCATTCGTTGTTAATTCAATAGCTTTTGATGGTAACATTACTGGGAAACATGCCTTATGATTATCTAATTGTGTGTCACCTGTTGTTATTCGCCAATAATTAGTAATGCCTTTTCCTTTTACTTTGTTAAAATATCCTCGCTCTTCTGTCGTTCCTAAATAATATAATTCCATATCATGAGACATAGTTTCTTCATCTGCCATAAGTAAAATATCCTCATATTGTCTTGTAAGCATATCTTGAGATACAATTGGTAATGCGTGTCCTTTGTCCCATACTATTAGTTCCATAAATCTAAGTCCTGTCTCTTTTAGAATTCTATATATTATTTCAATAAATTCCCACCTACTGTTTTTATTGTAACTAATATTCCAAAACAAATATCCTTTTAAATACTTTTTCCATATATTAATAACATTCAAATTAAAATCAATATATTTTTTACTCTCTAAATTATCTTCATAATTTTCATACATATCTGAACCCATGTTATATGGAGGTGATGTAAATAAACATTTTGCTTTATTATTATTTATTAGCTTTTTTACATCATCTTCATTTGTACTATCACCACACATTAAACGATGATTTCCAAGTTGCCATATATCACCTACTTTAGTTACTGGCTTTTCTATCTTTTCTAATGATTTCTTTATATCAAACTTATCTTCTTTTACTATAATTTCACTTTTCATAAGTTCATCTATCTCATCAAAAGAAAATCCCGTATTATTTAAATCATATTCTTGCTCTTTTAAATCTTTTAATAAAACTTCTAATTTTTCATTATCCCAATCACCTGAAATTTTATTTAATGCAATATTTAAAGCTTTTTCTTTTGATTTATCTAAATCAACAACACTACATTCAATTTCCTTATAGCCTTGTTCTTTTAGAATTTTTAATCTTTGATGTCCTCCAATAACAGTTAAATCCTTATTAACTATAATTGGATCTACATATCCAAACTCATTTATACTACATTTTATTTTCTCATATTCTTCATCTCCTGGTTTCAAATCAACTCTTGGATTGTACACTGCTTCTCTTAAATCTGAAATTCTTAATTTTTTTATTTCCATACTACACTTTCCTTTTACAACAAAAAAAGACCTGCTAAGGTCCTTTTTCTATTACTTACAATTTTTCACATTATCATTATATATCATTGCAAATGACAAAACAATGACAAGTTTTTGACATAAAATTAAACTTAATTAATACATTTTTCTGATTCCATCTATTCCAAACAAAAGTATTGATATTTCTTCGATTGCTGCCTTTGTGTCTCTATGTATTTGTCTTTCTCCCACTTTATACTTTTCTGACATGTCGGAAATTTTTGGTTTGATTTTTCCATCTATGTATAGTTCTTTTAATATATGTGCTTTTCGTTTCTTTTCATCGTTATTACTTATATCAGCTTCATACACATAATAATTAATTATTTTATTTATGTGTGCAATTATAATTTCTGTTCTTTTTTTAGAGACAAGAATTGATTGCACTACCGTTACCTCATCATATGTTGTGCAAAATATTTTATCCAAAACATCCTCAACAGTTGCTGTTTCTAACTCTACTTCTGTGTAAGTTGCTTGTTGGCATGCTCTAACAAAATTTCTATAATTTTTTAAAAGTAGTCGCGTGTTCTTTAATTTAGTATCGTATGTGATTTTTTCTCTCAATCTTTCCTCATTCTTTAATTGCTCAAGTCCTTGTCTTATTCCTTTTGCAACTCCAGCAGAAACCATACTCTCCATTATTTTTAATAATTCGCTATCTTTTTCAGATATCTCCATATTACTCATACAACACCTTCTTTCGTAACTATTTCTTATCACAATCAAATAAATTAAATCTTATTTATATTCTGTTTCTCAATTTTTTATCTAACTGTTTAATAGCTCTAATTAACTCATTTTGATTATTTATAACTTCATTTACTTTATAAAAATTATTTACCATAATTCCATTCGTTTTATTAACAAACTGCTCTATATTTTCAAATCCACCAGTAGAAATAACTACTACTTCTTCAACCTCTTCTATTTTTTGAATATCTATAGTATCTTCTATTATTTCAAATTGTGTATATCCATCAGTTAGAAACTTTGTTGTAAATACACCAGGTTCCCATTTTAATTCTTTCTCTTTGACCTGTATATATCCTTCTATAAATGGTCTTTTATATTTAATTATACAGTCATCTATTTTCTCATCTTCAATAGCTTTTATTAATTCATAGCCTTTATATTTTTTCATTGTTTTTCTCCTCCTCCAATGTAACAGGAATATTCATTACATACATGGGTATTTCAATAGTTATTTCTGCTACATTATCATTTATTTGTTCTATCTTATATCCGTTCTCCTTCATATTTGAATCTATTTTTAGAATATTTAGATCTGTTTTTAAAAACATATTCTATATATTCTTCAATTTCTTCTAAAATTAAGCCTAGTTTCTTTTCATCGTACTTCATATTTTCCACCTGCTCTTGCTCTTTTAAATTTTCAAATTTTTTCATTATCACAATCACCTAAAATCTCGTTTAGTATAATTATCAAAAAAATCTTTTAAATATTTTCTTAATCCCCAATTAGCATTTTCGAGTATTTTTTTAAGTTCAGCTTCATTTAATACAACACAATCCCAATTAGTTTCATCAAAATCATAACAGCTGCAATGTCCTCCCTCTGCCAATACAAATTCTTCTTTTTCAGTTTCAGGCATACCTTCTAATAGCATTATTCTATCCATATCACAGAGGTCTCTCATTGATGTCCATGCAAATAAAATATTATGTGGCTTTATCTCTATATTTTTAATATTTATATTATATTTTTTCATTTCTTATCTTCCTTTCGATTTAAAATAACTTTTAATTCATCTTTATGTCTTTTGCAAAAATCTAAGTCCCCATACCTTGTAGTACAATCATCACACATTGGCAAACTACATTTTGCCCTTTGGATTGGAATTTTTATTCCTTTTTCATTTTTTGCATCAAATATTAGTCCAATGTCAGCATCACATAACCTTGTCGCTTTTCTTTGACAATATGCACATCTTTCTTGCATTGGCAAATCGAACCTTTTGAAATCTCCATTAATAATATTATTTTTCATAGTATCACTCTCCTAATAGTTCTGACTTATCATATATGGTTCCAATCACTTCATATTCATCTATAAAACCTGTCATGCTTTCGTGATAATCTGTATTACTTCCATAAGGTCTCCAGCAAAAACCATAACCTATTCCTATATCCTCTCCCCAAAATATTTCCATCGTAAAATCAGCCCATTTGACTATATCGCCTTCGTATATTTTGGTTCCATTTCTATTTTTAAGCCCTGTATATTGCCCTAATGTTTCTTCTTTTACTACATATCCAACTTTTAGTCCATCTTCCCATATATTGATATAAGCATATTTTTTAGGATTATTTTTTGGACCACCATAACTTAAATCTCCAAATATCCACTTGCCATCATTTTTTCTTTTCCCTCTAAATTCGATTTCTCTCATTTTTCTACTCCAATCTTATATTATTGTTTGTTACCTTATGAAAAGGCTCTTTGCTTAAATTTGATGCTAATAAATTGTTATATGCTAGATTTCCAAATACCTTTACCCATACCCACTTACCTATATCTATTACTTGGCATTTTAAAGATATTTCTCTTCCATAAGCACCTGTTGTATTCCAATATAATATTTCTCCACGTTTAATATCTTTTTTATTCATTTTATTTATCCTCCAATAATTCCTGTAAAAACTTTTTTACTTCTATTTTTTGTCTCATACTGCGATGTATAGCAATTTTCCAGCTTTCATCTTTAACTTTATCGTGATTTTTCATATCTTCTTTTATACCTTCGTTCAGTTCTTTTATCTTATCTTCTATCTTCTCTTTAGGTATTGAATTTTTTTTAATTGTTGTAGTTCTGATTTCAATATACATCTATTACATTTATTAATATCCTCTTCCAAATTTTCTTTAGTTAGTATTATATATCTTTGTAATGCCCTTAATATTTTTTCTATTGCTTCATAATCTTTAGGATTATGTCTTGAAATTACGAGATTATTTTCAATTTTATATTTAAGATATCTCATTGCTGTTACTAAATTCATTTAATTACCTCCCTTGTTATCTTTTTTTACACATTTTAAGTCTTTCAATACCCTAGGTATATATTGTCTATTCTTTAATTTCTCGTTATATGTATCTATGTTTTTCATTATTTGGCTAGTCTCTGATAATATTCCAATTTTTATAAATCTTCTTGTATAATTTTTTATTACTTTTATAAATTCCAAAGTATCCTTTACTTTTCTTCTTTCTTTTCTAACTTTTTTTAATTTAATTGCAATTCTAACTAATTCAATGGCATTTAATGGAGCCAATTCAATCTCGTGTAATAAATCTTGTTGAATATCTTCTTTAAACTTTAATTCTTCAAGTAATTTATTTTCTTCCGTTGCAACACTCATAACAAGATCATACATTTGCTCTAATACTTGTTTTACATCTTTTGTATTATCAAATTTCATTTTCAGTATTTCCCCTTACATCATAAATTAGTGTTTTTGAAAATCCAAGAAAAATCAAAGAAAAGCAAGATGGACATTCTACAAAATGTTTGCACACATCATTTTCAAAAAAAGTTACTGCATCTTTTCTAGTTGTTTTAAATACACAACCACACATTTTACAATAATTTATTCTGTTATATATATCTTTACCATTCGCTAAAATTTCCATCTTGTTTTCCTCCTTCGTTTATACTGCAATCTTATTAAGTATTTTCTCTTCCCATAATTTTAAAAATTTATTTTGAGTTGAAGTTGTTTTTTCATTGTTTTTAATTCTTTTTTGTACAACTTTATTTTCCTTTACTTCAACTGTTACCAAAGAGACTTTTTGATTTTTAACATATCGCATAAAATAAATATCACAATTTCCTTTTGCATATTCTTCAGCATAAGTTCTTACGCAATTATTCTGTTGCGCCGATTCATCAATTAATGCTTGTACACTTTCTGCTGGAAAAATAATAAAGGTTTTGTTTTTAAATATATTTCTTTTTAGCATTCTTGCTCTTTTCAATATTTCATTTGCTAATTTTTTCTGCTTTGCAGTTTCGATTTGCTTTTCATATTCATCATGCATTTCCTTTAAATTTTCTGGGAATAAATATCTTTTATTTTTCAAATCAATTCCTAATTTTTCAGCAAACTTTAAGTAGTCAAGATATAGTCTTGCATCAGATAAATTATTGCTTTTAAAATATCTAATAAATTTATCTAAACTCATATACCTGTTGATTTCATCAATACTGTTACTGTATTTCCTTAAAAATCTTAATTCTTTTATATTTTTCGTTGGATAAATTCTTAAGACCTTTAATTCTTCATATGTAATATCATTCTTTTTCATAAATTCATAATAATCTTTGCCTATTCCAAATATCTTTTTAAAACTTCCTGCTTTATGAAAACACTCAGCAACAAATGCAAGATTATATAATTTAAGTTCAACCAATGTTTCAAACATTTCCGAATTAGCAACATAAAATAATCTTTTTGCATCATATCCCTCATCATATTGATTTCTAACAAAATCCCATAATCTTGATCTTTCATATTTTGTTCCATTCAATACATTTTTTATATTGTTTTTATATAAATATCCTATATTATCAGCACCTTGCCACCAACCATCATATAATCGCCATTTACCGTTTTCGGTCATATAATGATTTACAGAAAATGATGTCATACCAGGTGTAATTCTTTCGTTTCTTAATTCTCTAAAATCCTTCTCAATTAATTTTCTAGCATATTCTACTGTAGAATGTTCAAACTCTTGTCTATTAGGATTATATATAGATTCCATTTCAAAAACTCTTAAAATTAATTCATTATTACATTTATCAATTATCATTACATTGTCTCTATAAGTTAAATGTTTGAGTTTGTTGCTTCTTATTTGCAATTTCTTTTTACAAAAAGGGCATTTGTACATATGTGTAACTTTTACTTTTGTTTTTATTTCAAAAGTATTTTGACAATTGGTGCAATAATAACTGCCTTTATTTTTCAAAATAATATTATGATTCTTTTCTATTTGAAATAAAAATTTATTCCAATCTCTAGGCAATTTAAAAGTACGATCCATTTCTTCAACTAAATTTCTTAATTCTCTATTCATATATGCCATATCGCTCATTCACCCCCACTACAAAGTCAATTTTCCTTCTTTGAATTCTTTATATGTAATAGGTCTACCTTTTAGCACCATAACAATATCTTCATCATTATGCTCATCTTTTTCTGTATTCGTGTCACTTAAACCATTATTTTCATCTTCTTTTGACAGAATTTCTTCTGTTTTCTTAGCTTTTTTGCTTGTTTTTTTACTATCCTTGTTAATTCCTAATTTTTCATTAGATTCATCATAATAATGTATTGCCCATGAATACACTTTCTCATCCTCTATCCCTACAGAATTTCCTGTTGCTACTTTTCTAGCTTCATCTTTGATAAATTCCCACATATCAATTAAATTCTTTCCCTCATTTTGATATTTTTCATCCATATCTTCTCTTGTTAATAGATATTCTGCGACTTTTAATATACAGTTTTTGTCATTTGCATTTATTTTGTCATTATTCTTTAATTCTTCAATTTGTTGTTTTAATCTTCCAAACATCCAATTTCACTCCTTTCATCAATTTCTAATGGCAAATTTCTTCGGATTCTATCAATGCAATTTATTTCCTTTCTAAATTTTTCTCTTATATTTCCTGAAAGATTAATATTTCCAAACATCTTCATACAATAAATCCTATACTTAATTAATAAATTTTGTAATTGTATATATTCATCTTCTGACATTTGTTCACACCTCTATTATTTTTAAATTATATTTTTCCTCAAATAGCTTTTTCTTAAGTTTGTACACATCATTTTTAAACCCTTTCACATCAATAATATCTGTTGTATTGTCATTATTAAAAACAATAAAATCAGCCTTATAACTTATAGAATTTGATAAAACAAATTGGGCTTGTCTACAAAAACCTTTTATTTGCTTTGCTTGTAATTTAATTTTTAATTCGCAATAAAAATCTGCTTCTTTTCTCGAGTCAAATTTCACTCCATCAATTTCGATTTTTTTCGCATTATATTTGTTTTTCTTTTCCGAGATATATACTTTATCACTTTTAATATTAAAACTGTTTTTTGACACATTCTCATTAATTTTTGCATTGTGTTTTAAAACATCTTCAACTGTCCAATCTTCAAAGCCACCCATATTTGCACCTCCTAAAAAGTGATGTTCGTGTTTGTTTCAAAAATTAAATGTCTATTTCAAAATATCCATTTTTGTATCTCTCAAATTCTTCACAAACTTGCATTAATCCTGTATCCCTATTTTTCAAGCTACAAAACGGAAAATAATCTGTAAAACTACACCATTTACAATTTTCACATGAGATTAATTTGTTACATTCATCATATTTTCTCATACTTAATCACAACCTTTTATCAAAATCATCTCTCATACATGTTTTATAATAAGCTAAAAATTCTTTAATTTTATTTTCTGGTAATTCTTTCAATTTTCCGTATATATTCTTCTGTCTTTCTCAATTTATTTAAAACCTTTTCTCGAGTAAGTTTATTAAAATACACCATATAAGAGCTGCTATATAATGATAATAAAGTGATATATATAACTTCATATTCGAGCTTCTGTTTTTCAGGTATTAAATTTATGCTCTTTTCTGTAATTTCAAAATCCAATTTCTTCATAATATTTTTAAATCCAGTAAGAATTGAATCTTCAATTTTTAATTCACACGCATTATTATATATAATTAAATTAAATATATAGTTTAGTTTAGTTAAGTTATTATTATATATATTATTTATATTATTATTGTTTGTTGTTAATTTGCCTGTTATTTTGTTTGTTGTATCGCCATTATTTTGGTTTGTTGATGTGTCGTTATTTTTGCTTGTTATATTTTCTTCTCTGTTTTCTTTAAGTTCTTTATTTTCAATACTTTGACTATTATTTTTGTTTGTTATAAATGTACCATTTTTGTTTGTTGTATCGCCATTATTTTGGTTTGTTGATTTACTTGTTATTTTGTTTGTTGATTCTAATTCAAAATTTTTCTGATAAATATCATATTTTGGAATAGTTATTATTGTATATTTATTAGTAGTTACACATTCAATATCATTTGTTGACTTCAACTTTTCAATGCAGGTTCTTACTTTTTGTACACTTAATCCCGTAGCATCTGATAAGCTAATTACAGATGTTATAAGCTGGCCACGTTTTACAATTCTATTATTCACCATTCCTTCTTTATGATTTGCGCATAATAAAAGATGGATAAATACTGCCTTTACGTTAGAATTTTTATACCATTTCCAACCCATAAATTTTCTGTACAGACTTATCCATCCCTCCATTCATATCATTCCTTTCTTTATCTTCCGAATATATTATTACTTAATTGAAAAAATCATCTAAAAGTCCATCTGATGCATTCTGTGATGTTGTATTATTACTGCTTGGCTCTTCAAATTCTTCTTGTTTAACATCATCAATAGTTGGTACTTTTGTTTCTTCTACCGATTTCTTCTTCAATTCAGTAGTTGTTGTCTTTTGTGTTTCTTGCTTTTCTTCTATTACATTTTCATTTAAAACATCTTCATTACTAAATATATTTTCAGAAGATCCAACTGGTATAATGCTATCATCATTTTCTACATATTCATATGTGCCATCTTCTCTGATTGTAGCCATGTCTTTATCAAAAGCTTCTTGCATATCAATACTCATAATTCCCCATTTACTTATTAATTGTCTAAGCATTGTTTTAAATGCCATCCCATCAAAGTCTTTATACCAAAAGCTACTATACTTCCACATATCTTTTTGTGGTATTTTGCCTTCTAATAATTTTTCATATGCATCTTTACTAAAAGCCTTTGAATATGTATCGGCATGCTTTAACATTTTTTCTTTAGTCCAATATAGTTGCTTCGTAAAACCATTTAAATATTCAAAATATGCCATATATCCTATAATTTCTTTTTCTTCTCTTTCTACTTCATCTTCAATAAATTCAAATCTATGTTTGCCAGTTAATTTATCTCTACCTAAATATTCTCCTTTTCTAATTTCAATTACATCCATATCTTTATAGTATCCACTTCGTATCGCTAACTGTATATATCCTTTATAACCCATTTGAAATTGTGCTACCTTTATGACTACTTCTTTTCCATTTGCATCATAAATTTTCTTATTAAAAGGAACCATAAAATATTGTCCGCAACTGTGGACTTGGACTCAATTTTAATGCTTCTCCTAAAAAAGCTGCGGCTATAATACTTCCGTTATCACATTCTTGTAGTGATGGATTTGTGCTAACAGCACTTAAAATACTTGTTATAAATCTTTTTCCGCCTTCTCCACCTATTGTTTCGTTTATTTTTCTTTTTACGGCATCTTGCATCAAATAATTGCTAAATGTTTTTCTTTCTTCACTCTTTACTAAACTATTTCTTACTGCCATAATTTATCCTCCTATCTATTTTCAATTATCAATTTAATTGCTGTTTCTGTTATTTCATTTATTTTTAATTCTACAAATACTGGTATACAAACTAAATTCATTCCTTGAGGAGCAACAAAACCTCTTGCTATTGCAATAGCTTTTATTGCTTGATTCAAAGCACCTGCTCCAATTGCTTGTATTTCTGCTCTACCTTTTTCCTTCATCGTTCCTGCTATAGCTCCAGCTACACTATTTGGATTTGATTTACTTGAAACTTTTAATATATTTTCCATAACTATTAATCTCCTTTTCTTTTTATTGTTTTGGTACTGGTTCAAATTTGATTTTATTTGCTACTAAAAATTCTCTTAATTCAAATTTTTGTCTTTGTGTTACATGAACTCTAAAATCTAATATTTGAAGTTCTTCATTTGTTTGCTCAACTGTAGGCTGTTCCTCTGTATTTACATTATCTAAGTTAGTTATTTTTTGATTTGTTTCAGCTATTTTTTTACCTTCTTGTAAAGACAAACTTAAAACACTAGCTTCATTAATATTTCTAAAATAATAACTTTTTACTTGTTTTTTTAACATTTCATCTTGAATTTGACCATCGATTGTTTCCATATCTAATCTTGTTTTATTAATGATATGATCAATGTCTTGCTGAACCTTGTTCATAGAATAGGTTTTATTTAACCATCTTTCGTTATATATTAAATCAAAGTCTAGTAATTCATTATATTCACCCACAACGCTTATAAAATAAGCTAAAATCTTTTGTAGCTTTTCATTATCTTCTTTTTCCTCATAAACCTTAATTTGTTTATCGATATTTTCAGAAGCATCACTTATAATTTGCTCAAGCTCCTTACATTTTGCCTCAAAATCAATAAATGGTTCTAACAAAACATTTTTTATCCTTTTTCTTTCATCAGCAATGGCTTTGCTGAGTTTATTTAAATTTGCTCTATCAGTTTTAGCTAGTGAAATTGATTCTTCTGTATAAACCAAATTCTTATATTCTTCTGCTTTTGCAACAACTTGCTTTTTTAATTCTTCATAATTAAATGTGACTGGTTGCAAAGCTTGAATTTCATTTACTTGTAATTCCATAATATTTACCTCCTATTTTTCTACATCAAAACCATATGCATTATAAAATCCTATATGTTTTTCATTTTGTAGCTTTATATCTTCTGCATATTTCTTACCTCTTCTGCTCCATTCATCAAAGCATTTCTTACATAATGCTCTTCCAAGAATAAAAATTAAATATATATCATCATTCATTTTTATATTGCAATCATCACAAATACATGCTCCGCCCCAGTTGTAACAATCTTCTGCAGTACATTTAATATATGAATACCCTTGTTTTGTATAATTTAATTCTGCTTTCTTCATAATTAATCATCCTTTCTAATCACAATAATTAATTTAAATTTTTATACCTTTGGTAAAGTTAACGGTGGTCTTGTTTTTGTTTCAACATAATTCCAAAATTCAATTTCTTTTCCTTGCAAATATTCAATATCTTTTTCCACATCTTCTCTTAATATTTCATAAGTTTTTGTAACTTGATAATTATTTTCGTAATTCAATTCCGCAAATAAATCTGCAAACGAGTAACCAGTAACATTCAAATAATGTAGAACCTGGCAATAATAATTATCAGGAATTTTATCTTTCCATTTTTCTTTTTGCATACTTTGTAGAATATTTGTCGTTTTTATTTCTAAAATTCCAATTTCTCCAGTTTCTTTATTGATTAATGTTCCATCTAAACTAGCAAATAAAAATGGATATTTTTGATGTTTCATTATTGAATATTCTTCATGTCTTACCTCATATTCAGGATGTTTTATTTTAAAAGATTCTCGTAATACTGGTTCCATATTTGTACCATATTGAACATAAGGTTTATCAGAAATATCTTTTGCTTCTCTTATTCCTAACTTTTCCTCCCAAAGCTCTATATTATTTTTATATGGATTTAATCCTAAAATCGTTGCAGCATCACTACCACCTATACCTTTTTTTCTTTCTTCTAGCCATTGTTCTCTTGTCATTTTTTCACCTTCTTTTTATTTTGTTATTTATTGAATCTTGTATTCTTCTTGGTACTACTATTTCTAAGTTACATTTATCGCAACATACACCATTATTCACTGGTTGAGCATTATTTCCGTATTCTTCAAAAGTTTTTCCACAAATACTACATATTTTCATTTATTTAGTAACTCTCCTCTCTTGCACTTCTTCTTTAATTATGTTAAAATCAAAAAGAAGTGAATTATAAAATTCTTTTCAATGAATCAAACATTACCTTTCAAATCTTGTGTTTGATTCATTTTTTGAGTATTTTTCAATACAATCTTCTAGGAAATTTCTTGTACAAGTTTCTCTGCCTGCTTGTTCAAAGCTTTGATAAAACATTAATTTTTTTAAATCTTTTAAAAATTCTTCGTTTTTTCTGCTTATGATGTTTTTCTTACTTTTTTCTAAATCATCAATACAATGGTTCTTGTAGATAATATTAGTAGTTAATATCCCTATCACTATTAGAAAAAACAATATTATTAAAGCTATTTCCCACATATTTGTTACACCTCCTTTCAATTTTTAATAATAAGTAATTATGCATGCATGGCTTCCTTTGGAGTTATATAATTGGACTTATTATTTCTATTTGATTTATTAAACATATAACACCATTTAGAAATTCCGTATCTTTTTATCTGTAATGCTCTCCAAGTTAGTTTTATTTGGTTACAACCATTCTTTTGCTTTATTTTATTTCTTTCGATTTTTCTACAATATACTGGAGTAACTTTTCTATTTTTTCTTTGCTTTAAATTCATATTAAAATCCCCCTATTTAATTATTTTTATAATTTGCCCAGGATAAATAATGCAATCAATGTTATTAAGTTCTTGCAAGTTGTATATATATTCTCGTATATCCTGATTCCTATTTTTATATTCTGTGGCAATTGACCACAAAGTATCTCCTGCTTGTACAGAATATTCTTCTATCATAATTTCTTTATTTTCTGCTAAACAAAAATTAAAAGCTGAAAATATTATTACTAGTAAAATTAATAAGCTTAATATAAATCTTTTTTTATTAGTTATTTTCATTCTTATTCACCTCTTCAATAATGTTTTCAATTGATATCCCTGTATAATCAGATAATAGTTTTGGACTAATATAGTAGTCGTATTTTTCTTTTCCAGGCATTTTTTCAGCATTTCCAATCGGAAGGCTACCTCTTTGTAATGAAATCCTAATGTATTGCTGTCCTTTATTCATTAGTCTAGCTGCAATTTTTATTGGTACATTAACACCCATTTGTATCTCTCCCTTTCGTGTGTCGTTCTGCGTTTATTGTCTATTGACAATGAAAAGATTAAAAAAATATGTATTTTTCAAATTTCAACCCCCTTCTCTTACATAATTCAATTACACCTTCACAAGCTTTTTTGCTATCTGGCAATCTATGTCCATTCATAATTTGATTAATATATGAATAATCCATGCCGATTTCCCTTGAAAAAGTGCTTAATTTGCCATCAAATTCATTCTCTATTAAATCTTTCACCGCTTTTACATTTATTCTCATTTGTTCACCCCTCTTTCATTGTCTATAGACAATATATAATAACTGTTGTCTACTGTCAATATATTTTTTAAAAAAATATTGTTTTTTTTCAATACTTATGGTAATATGTAAATGTGGAGGGATTTTTATGTATAATCAAGACAAATTTATTGAAATATTAAAAAAATGTAAAGATGATTCTTCTTTAAATGAATATGCTAGACTTACAAATGTTGATGTTGGTTATTTATCAAGAATATTAAATAAAAAAAGAAGTTCTCCACCATCTCCCGCTATATTAAAAAAGATTGCAGATACCTCAAAAAATATTACATCCTATGAGGAATTAATGGAGACATGTGGCTATCTTCCTTCTAAAAGCTCAAAAAAACTGACTAATTCTTTACTACATCCCTCAAAGGAATCGATAAACTCTATTCCTCTTTTTACATCTATTGATAATGAGTTGTGCGATATGCATTCAGATGTATGGTTAGATTCAAGTTTTTTTAATCCTAAATTTAACTATTTTGCATACCAAACCATCGATAATTCTATGGCTCCACTTTTAAATACTAAAGATATTGCAATTATACAAAAAAATGAAAACAATATTTTTGAAAATGGGAAAACATATTTACTGCAAGTAGAAAAAGAAATTATTATAAGAAAGATAATTAGAACAGATAATTTTATAGAATTACAAGCAATGAATCCGTACTATCCGATAATAAAAATTACAGAAGATAAAATAAGAATAATTGGTAAAGTTATAAAAGCAGAAGTACGAAGTGCTTTTGAATAAAAAAATGGATAATGTGCAAGGTTTTTCGCAGAACGACACACATTATCCGAAACATAAACACTTAATGAAAAGTGATTACATTTATATTATATCGAATGTTTACTCCACTTTTCAAGTGTTAATTAAAAAAAACAAGAAAATTGGAGGTTTTTTTATATGAAAATGCCAAATGGTTACGGTAATATTGCGAAATTATCAGGCAAAAGAAGAAATCCTTGGAGAGTACGAAAGACAAAAGGCTGGTCTGAAGATGGAAAACAATTATATATTAACATTGGTTATTACAAAACACGAGAAGAAGCTATTAACGCATTATCTAATTATAATCAAAATCCTTATGATATAGAAACTAATTCCATTACTTTTTCAGAAGTATATAAAAAATGGTCAGAAGAACATTTTAATGAAATTGTTCCATCAGCAGTAAGAACTTGGAAATCAGCTTATAGCTATTGTAAACCATTATATAACATGAGATTTAAAGATATTAGAGTGGAACATCTCGAAGGTACCATTAATGCTGCAACTGTAGGGCAATGTACAAAAAGTAGAATAAAAAGTTTATTTAATTTATTATATAAATATGCCTTAAAACACGAGATTGCTGATAAAGACTATGCCTCTCTTTGCAATTCTGTAAAAAGTGGGTCAAAAATTATTGAAAGAATTCCATTTACAGAAGAAGAAATTGAGAAACTATGGGAAAATATTGATTATCCTTTTGTAGATATGATATTAATTGATATTTATTCTGGCTGGCGCCCACAGGAGCTAGCAATATTAAAGACATCTGATATTGATTTAGAAACTGGAATTATGAAAGGTGGCTTAAAAACAGATGCAGGTAAAAACAGAATTGTACCAATTCACTCAATAATTAAGCCCTTAATTGAAAAAAGATATAATCCTAATAATGAGTTTCTATTTAATGATGAAGATGGCCAACAGGGTACTTTTATGACTTATGATAAATATCGTGGTAGATTCAATAAGATTATGAAAAAATTAAATATGAAACACAGACCTCATGATGCAAGACATACATTTATTACTTTAGGCAAACAGTTCAATATGAATGAATATATATTAAAGCTGATAGTCGGTCATGCTATAAAAGATATTACTGAAAAAGTATATACTCACAGAACCATTGAAGAATTAAAAATTGAAATAGAAAAAATCAAGCAATAATATATAAAATAACACCCTTAAAGAAATTCTAGGGTGTTATTTTTAATCAAATTTGTGTCCTACCTCTTGTGTCCTACCTGTGTCATACTTGTGTCCTACGTATCAAATTTTACTCAATTTTATTCAATCTAACTAAATCTCATTTGTTGAAATATAGCCTATTTCAAGGTTTTATTAACCCTTCATAGCTTCCTCTACCGAAGCAGTATGTATTGATTTATGAATACTTTCAAGACATTTTGTGTCTTACCTGTGTATTATATACTTATTCTTATG
>CANRDZ010000004.1 GCA_947629465.1 uncultured Bacilli bacterium
ACTGTATTACCTTGATAATCTTTGCATACTGATTTTGTTGTATTCAAAAAATATCCTTGCGTTGGAAACGTTGTATCGGTTGTTAAGGTATGATCCCCTTTACCCATATTTTGTTCTTTATATATTGCAAATTGTTTATTTAAAGTTTTTTTCTGTCTATGTATCTCTACTTCATTTAAAGTATTATTTCTTATTTTAGTTATTGGTATTATTAATAATAGTATTAATAATAACCCCCCCCCATACGAACATTATTTTGCTTTTATTTCTCATAGACTATCTTTCTCTTTCTATCTTAATTAAAGTTTATTATTTTTTACTTCCTTTGTCAACATAAAAAATGTGAAGTTTTAATTTCACATTTAAATAACTTCTTTTAAACTTAAAGATACTTTTTGTTTTTCTAAATTAACATCATCAACATAAACATCTATTATATCTCCAACTGATAATACTTCGCTTGGATGCTTTATATAATTATTGCTAATTTTTGATATATGAATTAAACCATCATTTTTTATTCCTATATCAACAAAAGCTCCGAAATCAACAACATTTCTTACCGTTCCTTGTAATTTCATTCCAACTTTTAAATCTTCTAAATGAAGTATATCTTTTTTTAAGATTGGCATTGGTAATTTATCTCTTGGATCTCTATTAGGTCTCATTAAACATTCTATAATATCCTCTAATGTATATTGATCAATATTTAATTTTTTAATTAATTCTTGTTTATTTATATTTTCTAATTTTTTTTCTATTTCTTTTGTCCCAATAAGTGATAATGGAATTTTTAAATAATCTAATAATTTAAACGTTATATCATAACTTTCTGGATGTATACTAGTAATATCTAAAATATTATCACTATTTTGAATTCTTAAAAAACCAATAGCTTGTTCATATGCTTTATCATTTAATAATTTCTTATTTAATAATTCACTACGATTTTTAAAGGCACCATATGTATCTCTAAACTTTATAATTTTATCAATTGTTGGTTTAGTTAAACCAGAAATATACTTTAATATAGAAGGTGATGCTGTATTTAAATTAACCCCTATTTGATTTACAACTTTTTCTACTATAAAATTTAAACTTGTTTTTAATTTTTTATCATTAACATCATGTTGATATAATCCAACCCCAATACTTTCTGGTTCTATTTTAACTAATTCTGATAAAGGATCTGCTAATCTTCTTCCTATAGATATTGCACTTCTTTCTTCAACATGAAGATTAGGAAATTCTTTAATAGCAAGATCACTTGCAGAATATACTGATGCTCCAGCTTCATTAACAATTATATATTCTACTTCTCTTTTAGACTCTTTAATAACATTGGCTATAAAACTTTCTGATTCTCTTGATGCTGTACCATTTCCAATAGCAATAATATCTATTTTGTATTCATCTATTAATTTTAAAACTGTTTCTTTACTTTTTTCATATTCACATTTTGGTTCATGA
This sequence comes from uncultured Bacilli bacterium, assembly GCA_947629465.1. GTDB lineage: Bacteria > Bacillota_I > Bacilli_A > RF39 > UBA660 > SIG200. Next base: position 1,471 of record CANRDZ010000004.1, read on the forward strand.
GGATAAATAACCGCTATTTTAAGAAGTTTTCCAGTCTTATCTAAAACAGCTAATTTACAACCAGTACGATAGGCTGGATCAAAACCTAATATTACTTTTTCTTTTATTGGATGTTGCATTAATAATTTTTCTAAATTATCACTAAAATTATTAATAGCGACATCTTCAGCTTTTTCTTTTAATTCACTTCTTATTTCTCTTTCAATAGATGGAGCAATTAATCTTTTATAGCTATCTAATATAGATTCATTTACTATATTAACTAATTCTAAATTATTGGTATTCTTTATAATTTTACTTTTTAAATAATCTAAAATAATTTTTTCATCAATATCAATACTTACTGATAAAACATTTTCTGATTCTCCTCGATTAATTGCTAATACTCTATACATTTTTATATATTTTATTAATTCTTTAAAATCATAATACATTTCATAAGTTTTATATTCATCTTGAGCATTTTTTTTCTTTTTACTTGTTAAAAAGCCATTATAATAAGTTAAAGATCTTATTTTACTTCTAAAAGATGCATTATCACTTATCCATTCGGCAATTATATATTTTGCTCCCATTAAAGCATCTTCAACACTTTTTACATTTTCATTTAAATATTTTAAAGCAATATCTTTTATATTATTAACGTTAAAACTCATAATTATTTTAGCTAATGGCTCTAATCCATTTTTTATAGCTTCCGTAGCTTTAGTTTTCTTTTTTTCTTTAAAAGGACGATAAATATCTTCTAATTCTATTAATTTAGTTGCATTACCAATCGCTTTTATAATATCTTCAGTTAATAATCCTTTTTCATCTATTAATCTTTTAACTTCTTCTTTTCTTTTTTCTAAATTTACTTGATAAGTATATTCATTTTCAATACTTCTTATTTGCATTTCATCTAAATTACCAGTAATTTCTTTACGATATCTAGCAATAAAAGGAATCGTATTACCATCTTCAAGTAAACTTAATGTATTTTTAATACTTTTGATACTAATATTTAAATTATTAGCTAATTCTGTAATTATTTTTTCATTCATTATTATATACTCTTTCTATTAATTTTATTGTTTCATTATAATTTTCATCTAATAATTCAAGACGAAAATTCTTAACCCCTAATCTTTTTAAAAGATTTATTTTATCTAATAAATTATTTTTATAAGTATTTAAAATAGTTGTACTATGATTTAAAATATTACTGTCTATTCTATAATAAGAATTATTTCGATCTTTTAAATAATATTTATTATTACTCATACATATATTACATTTGTCTTTATTATTTATTAGAGTATTTAAAGGACAATACTTCATAATCATTAACTCTATATTACCATATAAATATACTTCTATACTGTCTTTATTTTCTGTATTATTAATAATATCTTTTATATTATCTATATTGCATTCTGGTGATAGACAAATTATATTACTATATTTTTTTAAATAATCTAAAGTATAATGATTTGTTACATTTAAAAAATAGTCAACATTTTTATTTTTATATTTATTTAAGCTCGCAATATCTGTAACTAATAAATTATTATAATTTTCATTATGGTTTATTTCATCTCTTAAAATTCGATAACATAAATTATTTTTTAATAATTTTTTGTTAATAACTATAATGTTTTCAACATTTTTGAAAAGACATGCTTTTAATTGTTCTTCAGTTCTAACTAAAACACTTAATCCAACAACTTTAGTTTCTCTTGCTTTTTCTTTTTGATATTCTTTTTCAATATATTTTGTTTTTTTATTTTCTCTTTCATTTTTTAATTTATCTAAAGCTTTTCTTCTTAAATCATTTAAAATACTAATAGGAATAAAAATATTTTCATCCATTATTATTTCTATATTATTTATAATAAAGGGAGTATTCCCACACTTTCTTAATGATTGCTCAATTCTTTCTTTACTTAAAGCAGCCGTTTTTGATTCTAAAACTAAATAATTATTATTTAAAGTAATATTAAATAAACCATCATTTATTTTTATTTCTAAAAGTTTATTTATTTTAGCTTCTAATATAATATTAATAGGTATTTTTTTAATTACATTATCATCATTTTTTACTAATGGATTTGTTAATAATACTTCATCTAATTCTTTTAAATTAATGAAATTATCTAAATAAATAATATCGTCTTTTTTACCTTTACTTATTAAATTATTATTTTTATCATACATATAGTTAATAGTTAAACCTAAAGAATTTTTTTTAAATCTTATGCTTTCAAATTGTTTTAACTCATGACTTAATTTTATTTTAATTTTCTTTTTGGTAACTTCTGTTACCTTACCAATAGATACTCCCATATGATTTGGGGCTTTAAGATTTATAATATCTTTTTCATTAAATAAATAACCGTTAGTATATTCACGATTAAAAATGGCTTTTAATAAAAATAAATCTTCATCAGACGTTTTTAATTCTTTCCCATTTTCATATTTTTGCATTAAATTTTTATAAATTTTAGTAACTATACCAACATAAGCTGCACTTTTCATTCGGCCTTCAATTTTAAAACATTTTATATTACTGTCCATTAACTGTTTAAAATTATCAATGGTACATAAATCTTTTGGACTTAATAAATAATCTCCTTTAGTTTTAATTAAATTATTATTTTCATATAACTTATAAGGTAATCTACACATTCCAGCACATTCACCACGATTACCACTTCTTCCTAAAATAGCTGATGAAAATAAACATTGCCCACTATAAGAGACACAAAGTGAACCATGAATAAATACTTCTTTTTCTAAAGTAGTATTTATATTATTTATATAATCAAGAGGTAATTCTCTTGCAAAAACTACTCGTTTAACACCTAATTCTTTTAAAAAAGATAGTGATTCAGATGAATGATTATGCATTTGAGTTGAGGCATGAATTTCTAGATTAGGAAGAGTTTGATGAACTAAATTAATTAAGCCAATATCTTGCATAATAAGGGCATCTACACCAATTTTATGAAGGTTTTTTATATATGATAATACTTCTTCAATTTCATTTTCATAAATTAAAGTATTAACTGTAATATAAATTTTAACCCCATATAAATGACATAATTTAGTTGCATTTAAAATTTCTTCTAAAGTAAAATTGTTGGCAAAAGCACGAGCTCCAAATTTTTTACCACCAAGGTATACAGCATCAGCTCCATTATTTATTGCCGCAATTAAAGATGGATAATCTCCAACAGGTACTAATAATTCATGCTTCATATTTAAAAGTCTCCCAAATACCACCTTGTGGTAATAATTTAAAATCCATTATTTCATCTTTTACAGGATGTTTAAATTTAATGTGATAAGCAAATAGAGCAATTTGTTTCTTATCTTTTCTTCCATATAATTGATCACCATATAGGGAATAACCTCTACTTTTAAATTGTAATCTAATTTGATGATGACGTCCTGTTATTAAATTTACTTTAACTAAACTTAAATTATTTTTATTTTCAATTACTTCATATTCTAATTTGGCATATTTGCCATTTTCTTTATTAGATATTACACTTATTTCATCTTTTTTTAAAATATAATCTTCCATTATACCTTTACCTTTTAAATTACCATGACAAATAAGTAAATATTCTTTAATCATTTCATGATTACTAATAATTTTAGATAATCTACTTGCAGATTTACTAGTTTTGGCATAAACCATTATACCTCCAACTGGACGGTCTAATCTATGAACTAATCCTAAATAAACATTACCTGGTTTATGATATTTTTCTTTAATATAGCTTTTAAGCATATTAAGTAAATCTAAATCTTTTGTATAATCACTTTGACATAATACATTAGGTTCTTTTAAAACTACTATAATATGATTGTCTTCATATAAAATATTTAATTTATTCATTTGTAACACGACCTGTTATTCCACATGGTAAATATAAATTAGAATTTGTAATAGGCAAACATAAATCATCTACTAAAATATTTTGTTTAGGAAAATTTATTTTTAAAATATTTTCTAATGATATGTTAGGTAAATTAGTTGAATAAGTATTTATAATTAAAAATAAAAAATCATCTGTTAATAATTCTTTACATAATTTAAGAAGGTCTTCTAAATCATTTTCTAAACTCCAAACTTCTCCATTTACTCCTCTTCCATAACTAGGAGGATCCATGATAATTGCATCATATTTATTTCCTCTTCTAATTTCTCTTTTAACAAATTTAAAAACATCATCAACTAAATAACGGACACTTTTATCTTCTAAATGATTTAGTTTAACATTTTCTTTAGCCCATTCAATCATTCCTTTAGATGAATCAACATGAGTAACACTAGCTCCAGCATATAGACACGCTACAGTTGAGGCCCCAGTATAAGCAAATAAATTTAATACTTTAATATTCTTTTTAGCTTTTTTTATTTTTTCCATTTCAAAATCCCAATTACTGGCTTGTTCAGGAAATAAGCCGGTATGTTTAAAGCCCATTTCTTTAATTAAAAATTTTAAATTTTGATAATTAATAACCCAAGATTCTGGTGTTTTTAATTTATTCTCCCAATGGCCTCCACCAGAATTACTACGATAATATATAGCATTTATTTTATAATCTAAAAAATCGCCTAAATCCCAAGTAACAACAGGATCTGGACGAAGTAAAAGAATATTTTTCCAATTTTCAAGTTTCATTCCTTTACTTGCTTTTAATATTTTATAATCTTGCCAATTATTACTAACTAACATAATACCACCAAATTTATTATACTAATAAAAGATCTAAATCTCAATTAGATTTTATTTCTTAAATAGTTAGTTTTTTTAAATTTAAAAAACTATTTATCAAAACAAATATAAGTTGTTTAAATAAATAGTTATATTCTATATTAAATCATTTAAAATTATATTTAATTATTAATTTTAGAAATATTGCTTACAGCGTGAATGCCATCTGATGCTGCTGTTATTAATTGATATATATCTTTTTTAATAACATCTCCAATTGCATAAACGCCTTCAATTTTAGTTTCGAAATTTTCATTTACTATTATATGCCCTTGTAAATTAGTTATATTTAAATCTTTTACTAAATCTGTATTAGGTCTATATCCTATATAAATAAATACTCCTTTAACATTAAGTCTTGTATCATTGTCTAATAGAACACTTTCTATTTTACCATCTACTTCTTTATATTCTTTAATATTAACGCCATATATTATTTCAATTTTAGGGTTATTTATAACTTTATCAACTAATACATCTTCTCCTTTAAATCCTGTTTTACGATTTAAAATATATACTTTATGGCAAATATTAGCTAAATATAATGACTCTTGTAAAGCACTATTTCCACTTCCCACTACTGCCACATCACTGTCTTTATAAAAAGCACCATCACACGTAGCACAAGTACTAATTCCTCTTCCAAGTAAATCTTTTTCATTATCTAGACCTAAATATTTTGGTTTAGTTCCTGTCGCAATAATAATATTATTAGCTTTATATTCACCTAAATTGGTTGTTACTATTTTTATTTCATTTTCAATTTTTAAAGAAATAACTTCTTCAAATTTATAGGGAATTTGTAATTCTTTTACTTGATTAAATAATATTTCAGCAAAATCACTACCTTTTATATTTATAAGACCTGGATAATTACTAATTTTTTCAATATTATTAAGCATACCTCCAGGCATTCCTTTATCAATTAGTAAAACATTTAAATTACCTCTTTTAGCATATATGCCAGCAGTTATTCCTCCAATACCCATACCAATAACAATTAAATCATACATTTTTGTAATCCCTCTCTATTCACAATATTTTATGCTTCATTATATAAATCTTCAAATTTTCCTTTACGAGATAAAACAATAAAAATAACAAGACCAGTAACGAAAAGGACTATTGAAACTAGTTGAGCCACTCTAAAACCACCAAGCATTAATGAATCTGTACGCATTGCTTCAATAAAAAATCTTCCTACTGAATAATACATCATATATAAACAAGTAAGTTGGCCTCTTTTTAAATGAGGTATTCTTCTTACAAAAAGTAAAATAATAAAGCCGATTAAACAATATATACTTTCATAAAAGAATGTAGGTTGATAATAAACATTGCCAATTTTCATTCCTTCAATTACTTTTTCAGGAATATGTAATTCTTTTAAATGATAATAGGTAGTCGCAGCACCATGCGCTTCACCATTAAAGAAATTACCCCATCTACCTATTGCTTGACCTAATAAAAGGGGAACTACAACTATATCTGTTATTTTAAAAGGATTAACATCATGGAATTTTGAATAATAATACAGAGTAATAAAGCCCGCTATTATGCCTCCATGAATAGCAAGTCCTCCTTCCCATACTTTAAAAACATCAAAAACATTTTCACTATAAAATTGAAAATTAAATAAACAATAATATATTCTTGCTCCAACTAAACCAAAGACAATAACCCAAAAAAATAAATTAACAATAAATTCGGTTGGATAATTGAATTTTTTAGCTTCTTTAAAAATAATAAAAAATCCTAAAACGATTGCAATTAATAACATAATTGAATACCATCTAATTTCTATATTATATATTGTAAATGCAACTGGATTCATAATATCACCCATATTAATTATAAAACAAAAAAAGTTACCTGTGAATACAAAGATTCTAATTTTGAAATAATATTTCTTCTTTTTGATAAATTTTACTTATTATCATATTTTATTTCAATATTTATAAATTTTTAAGCCCATGTTATACTAATTATTGAAAGGAATGATTCTAATGAAAAAAAAATATTATTTTATATTTTCGTCATTTATTGGAATTATAAGTTTAATTTATACTAATATTATAAATGTTAGTCATTTAATTAATTTGGAAGTAGAAAATGTTAAAAATTTTTTAAATGAAGATTTATTAAATAAAATAAGTAATCCAATGTATTATTATTTTTTAGCATGTATAGGTATTTTAATTTTTTTAGCAATAATTATAATTTTTATATCCAAAAAAGAAGAAAAATATAGAACTTTTTTAATTGTAGTTTCAATTATTTTATTTTTTATCTCTAGTAATAATATTCTTCTATTAATACCATTAATTAATTTATATTTTATTTCAGCTATTCCTAAAATTAGTAAGGCAAAAAAAGAAATACCTATTATAGAAAATAATTTAATAACTAAAAAAGATATTTTAAAATGTCTACTATTAATTATTATTTATATAGGAATAAATTTCTTTTTAGGAAAAATAATACTTAAAATAATTAATATTAATTCAACTAATTTTAGAATTATTTTTAATATTTCGGTTGATATTTTTTTATTTATTTTTACTATTATATTATTTTATAAAGAGTTAATAAATGATTTTAAAATATTTTTTAAAAATTTTAGTAGTTATATTAATTTTATCTTAAAAAATTATGGATTATTACTTTTAGCTAACATTGGTGTTTCTCTTTTAATTACCTTATTTACAAAAGAATTTGGAACAAGTCAAAATCAAATAAGTTTAAATCAACTCCCATTTTGGTATTTATTTCCAGCGGCTTCTATATATGCTCCTATTGTTGAGGAAGTTGTTTTTCGAGGTTGTTTTAGAAAACTTATTAAAAATGACTATTTATTCCTTTTATTATCTGCTGTATCTTTTGGCCTACTTCATACTGTTGGTCAAGAAGCTAATTTACTAAATACTATTCTTTATTCTCTTCCATATATTGGGATGGGTTATGTTTTAGCTAATACTTATAAAAAATCTAATAATATAGCTACTAATATCTCACTTCATTTTTTAAACAATTTTTTAAGCTGTATGATTAATTTTTTATAAGCATTCTATTAAATTTTCTTTAATTATATCAAAATAAAAGTATACACTTTTTTTGGTACACTTTTATTTTACTACTCCATTTTCTCTCATTTTTTATTTTTCTTTAGCAAATATTTTTTTTAAGAATTGACCTGTATAAGATTTTTCTATTTTACTAACTTCTTTAGGAGTTCCGGTTGCAATAACTTCGCCACCAAATCTTCCACCTTCAGGTCCAAGATCAATAACATAATCAGCTTGTTTAATTACATCCAAATTATGTTCAATAACAATAACTGTATCACCATTATCCACTATTCTATTTAAAACCTCTAATAATTTCTTAATATCGGCTGAATGAAGCCCAGTAGTTGGTTCATCCAAAATAAAGATTGATTTGCCTGTTGCTTTTTTTTGTAATTCTTTAGCAAGTTTAACACGCCCTGCTTCACCACCAGATAAAGTAGGTGCTCCTTGGCCTAATTTTATATATGATAAGCCAACATCTTTCATAACTTGTAATTTGTCTCTAACTTTTGGAATATTTTCAAAGAAAGGAATTGCTTCACTAACTCGCATTTCTAAAATATCGGCAATGCTTTTTCCTTTAAATTTAACATCCAATGTTTCTTTATTAAAACGAGTTCCGCCACAAACATCACATGGAACATAAACATCCGGTAGAAAATGCATTTCTATTTTTTTAACTCCGTCCCCAAAGCAAGCTTCACATCTTCCACCTTTAACATTAAATGAGAATCTACTTTTATCATAGCCTCGCATTTTAGATTCTTTCATATTTGCAAATACATCTCTAATATCATCAAAAACACCTACATAGGTTGCTGGATTACTTCTTGGAGTCCTACCAATTGCATCTTGACTTATATTTACTACTTTATCAATATTTTCTATTCCTTTAATTTCTTTACATTTTCCAGGAATATCTTTAGAATTATATATTTCTTTATGAAGTGTTTTATATAATATTTCATTTACTAGTGTTGATTTACCGCTTCCAGAAACTCCTGTTACTACAACAAATTTGTTTAATGGAATTTTGACGTTAATATTTTTCAAATTGTTTTCTTTAGCACCTTTGACTTCTAAAAAAAGGCCATTTCCTTTTCTTAATTTTTTAGGTATTTCTATTTTTTCTTTGCCACTTAAATATCGACCTGTAATACTTTTATCATTATTCATAACTTCTTCCGGTGTTCCTGAGGCTACTATATAACCTCCTTCTTCACCAGCTCCAGGTCCTACATCAACTAAATAATCTGCTGCAAGCATAGTATCTGTATCATGTTCTACGACAATTAAAGTATTTCCTAAATCCCGCATTTCTTTTAATGAATTGATAAGTTTTTCATTATCTCTTTGATGAAGGCCTATAGAAGGCTCATCTAATACATATAATACTCCAGATAATCTACTGCCAATTTGAGTAGCAAGTCTTATTCTTTGAGCTTCACCCCCAGATAATGTTGAAGCACTTCGAGATAAAGTTAAATAATTTAAACCAACATTCATTAAGAAATCTAATCTAGATAATATTTCTTTTAATAATAAATTACTGATTTCTTTTTCTTCATTATTAAGTTTTAGATTATGCAAAAATTCACTTAATTCATCTATTGCCATTTCACATAATTCAAATATGTTTTTTTTATTTATTTTAACTGCTAATATTTCATCTTTTAATCTTGTACCATGGCATTTTGGGCATACTGATTCAACCATATATCCTTCAATCCACTCTCTTATCCAAGAACTATTAGTTTCTAAATATCGTCTTTCTAAATTGTTAACTATTCCTTCATAACGTGATTTAGAATCTCTAGTACTACCATTCTTAGCTACATAATGAAAATCCATAATGTCTTTTGTTCCATATAAAATAATATCTAGATCACTACGTTTCATATCTTTAACAGGAATATTTAAATCAATATTATAATGCTCCGCAACAGTATTTAAACTGCTCATATACATATTATTATCTAAATTAATTGCAACAATTGCACCTTTATTAATACTTTTATTCTTATCTGGAATTAATAAATCTTCACTAATTTTAAGTTTAGTTCCTAATCCCTTACATTCTTCACAAGCCCCATATGGAGAATTAAATGAAAACATTCTAGGTTCTAACTCACTAATAGAAAAATTACAATAAGGGCAAGCATAATTTTCACTCATTAGAATATCTTCTTTATCATCTATTCTAATAATAACTAATCCATTAGCCATTTTACAACTAGTTTCAATTGCTTCAAAAATACGACTTCTTTCTTCTTTACTAATAAGTAATTTATCAATTAAAACATAAATATCATCTTTTATATTTTTTTCTAATTTGATTTCATCTTGAGCATTATACATTACTCCATTTACTTTAATTTTAGTAAATCCTTTGCTTTTTAAATCTTCTATTAAATCTTTATGAGTGCCTTTTTCTCCTCTTACAATTGGAGCAAAAATTTCAATTTTAAGTCCTTCATCAAAGTTTAATACTTTATTAGTCATTTCTTCAATGCTTTGACTTTTAATAGGAATTTTATGAACTGGACAATAAGGAATCCCTATTCGTGAAAATAAAAGACGAAAATAATCATATAATTCTGTAATTGTACCAACAGTTGAACGAGGATTTTTATTAGTTGTCTTTTGATCAATAGATATACTTGGTGATAAACCTTCAATAGAATCTACATCAGGTTTTTCTCCACTTCCAATAAATTGTCTAGCATAGGCAGATAAACTTTCTACATATCTTCTTTCACCTTCAGCATAAATTGTATCAAAAGCTAAACTACTCTTACCACTTCCAGATACACCAGTCATTACAATTAATTTATTTTTAGGAAGTTCTAAATCTATATTTTTTAAATTATTTTCCCTTGCACCCCTTATTACTATTTTATCCATATGTATCACCAACTTTTATTATTTTATTCTTTTTTTTAAAATATTCAAGTATTACTATATCAAACAATTGTATGTTAATCAATACTTTTTTTTAAATTTATAAAAAAAGGACTCATTAATGAGGCCTTTATTCGTAGAGTAAACCTCTACATTAATATTATTTACCATCTTTTTTATTTTATACATTTTTTTAATTTATTTTCTTTTTTATAAATTGTTGTACTATATATACCTAAATTATAAATTGATGATCCATATTTATTAATCATTTCATTTTTAAAATTTTCATATATTTCATTTTGTTCATTTAATTGAACTAACTTTAACCATAAATCTTTTTTTATACTATGTAACTCGTCAAATGAAATTCCTAATAATTTTGTATACATTTCATCTGATAAATAATATTTTCCAAAAGTTTTTAAAATAAAATATTTTAATTCAATTTCTTCTAAATCATCTTTAATAAATAAATATTTAATTATATCTGTAGGTTTTATTGGTTCAATTCGATAATATTCTAAATTACCTTTAACAGCTTTTTTTAAATCTTTTAATAATATTCCTTCATTTTTACCAGCTAAAATATTTTTTACTTTTTTTAGTGCTTTCTTTTCAATTTGCCTTATTCCTTCTTTAGTAAAATTAAAATCATCTTTTAATTGATTTAACGTTTTAAGATTTGAAGAAAGATAGCGATTATAAAAAATGTAATAATATAAAGGACTTAAATTGTTTTTTATTAATACTTTTAATTCCAAATCAAATAATTCATCTATAACATCTATATTATCTTCATCTAAAATTAAATCACCTAATTCATCTTGTTCATCTCCAACTGGCAAATTCAAACTTACCATTTCTCTTTGAGATGCCATTTTGATATCATATAATCTTGCTTTAGTTATGCCTAATTTTAAACATATTTCATCTTCTTTAATTGATGGATTATTTTCAATTAATTGTTTGTATTCCCTAACTAATTTTTTTAAATCAAAAGATATTCTTATTTCATCTTCATTTAAAATAATAGATTTTAAAATCTCTTGTTTTATACACTTTGTTGCATATGTAGTAAAGGCTCCTTTTTTTGGATCATATGTATTAGCAGCTTTTATTAAACCGATATTTCCTTCTTGAATTAAATCTAAAAGACTCAAATGACAAACTCTTTGCGTAAAAGTTTTGGCAATACTCACCACTAGTGGAAGACAACTTTTAGTTAAAGTATCTATATCTCCCTTTTTGGCTAACTCTTTTTGTTCTTCAATTGATAATCGTGGACATCTATTAATCTCATTTAAATACATTCTTATTGAATCTTCCATCGCACTATTTTCTATAGCAATATTATCTTTTGCCATATTATCCCCCCTAAACAGCTAATTATTATAACACATTTTTTAAAAAAAGCTAGTAAATACTACCATAATTTTCTTGTTTTTTCTTTTCCAAATTCTTGTGGAAACATATCAAAATTAATTTCAATTTCATTTTCTTTTATATATTTATATATTTTATAAGCTAATATCCTTTTATCTTTTAATCGGTAAAGAATATCAGCGTCAAAATTTTGAATTGTTATTATTCCATTAAATAAAATACTTTTAAAAGAAGCATCAATAAATTCAGCATAACAATCTTTTTCTTCGGTAACTAAAATTGCTTTAACATCTAATGCATTTTTTAAAAAATCAATTATTTCTCTTTCACTATCTGATAAATGACGATAAAAATTTAAAAATTCACTTATTATATAACCTATTTTTCTAACTCTTTCTTCTTTATCATATAAATATGGAGTATAATTACCATTTGCTGCGCAAAATAATCTTACTAAAAAATTTGAATGATTATAAAAATTATTTATAATACTGTAATATTCATGATGATTAGAACTAATTTTAATAACTTTTTCAATTATTTTAAGAATTTCTAAATACTTTTTTTGATCTTTAAAATCTAATTTATTTTGTTCAAATTTCATTAAAAAGTGATTAGCATAAATTGCAATAAAATTTAAAAGAATAATGTTAATATTTTTGTCTAATCCGTTAAGAGTTGCATCAATTAAATTGTAATAATTATCATTAACATAATCAAAGAAATAAATTGAAAACCAATTATCAAGGTCAATGTTTTCAAATAATCCATTATTAAGTTTTTCTAACTCTGTATTTATTTTTTCATGTGTCATATTGTTCTCCTAAAGGTAAAAAGAATAATTCTATCTTGTTAATTTTTTTACATTTTCTTCTTTAATATTTGGTAAGGAAATATCCATTTCTCTATTTGTATTAATATTCCAAGGATTACTTAAATTCCATAAATAATAGAAATCTTTGTTAGGTAAAGGACTTCCTTCACCAGCAAGTTTATAACTTTTAAAAACATCAAAGCGATGATCTATCTCTCTAAAAAGAGAATTTTCACCTTGAAGAGGTTTAAAATAACCAAATAAATGAGCATTATCAAATTTCCAACCATATTTAAAAAATACTTCTATTTTTAAAACATCATCATAAGTCATATCTTGAGGAAAGCCATATTTTTTTAATAATTCACCCATATAATAATATTTTTTTATTAATAATAATTCATTTTCATTTAATAATGAAATTGGATAATGAGGTGCGTTATATAATAAATCATTTGCACAAAAATTTTCATCTACTATAAAGTGAATACGACGTAATACTTCACCTTCATCTTTTTTACTTGTTTCTTTCATTAATAAACCTGTAAATATTTCATCCCTTTTTACTACATAATCAATTTTTTCCATAGTAATCATTTCCTTTAAACACAAAATATAATAGCAAAAAAAATTATTAAAGTAAATAATGGTTTTATTTTTAATATTTACTATAAAATTCATCATTTACTTAATATAGATTAAATGATAAAATTTTTTTAGAAAATATATAGGTGATTTAATGAAAAATCTTAAAGATTTTAAAACTATTTTTAAATTAATAAAAGAATATAAATTAAAGATTATTTTTTGCACTATTATTATTTTTCTTGGAAGTTTATCTGAAATACTTACAGGTTATTTAAATGGTGTCTCAATTGAAGCTATTACAAATCTTAATTTAAAACTTTCAATTGCGGCTTTATTTTTATATTTTTTTAGTCAAATATTTTTTAGTGTTTTAAATCGGATAGCCAATACTATCTTATCCAAAGTTCAAATTGCTATAGCTAGAAAAGTTAATTATATAGCATATCGAAAAACTTTAAGTTTACCGGCTTATGCCTTTGAAGAAATAACAAGTGGTGAACTTATTAATAGAATTACTAATGATACTGAAACAATTGTTAATTCATTTGAACAATTAATAAAACTTGCTTCTATGATTGTATCAGCTTTTATTATTTTAATTTTTATTTTTTATAATTCATATATAATTGCTTTAGAAATAATTATCTTTATTATAATCTATACTTTCATAGTTAAATATTTTAATCCTAAATTAAAAAAAATTCATAAAGAAAAAAGAAAATTAAATGATGAGGGTGTAAGTTTAGTTGCTGAATCAATAAGAGGTGTAAGAGAAATTAAAACTTTAGGAATTAAAAATTCTCTTTTTAGTAATTTAGAAGCTTTAATTAAAAAAATGACTAGTAAAGCTTATCATGAAATTGATTTATATTTTATTTATGATACTATTTCCATCATTTTAAAAGTTACTTTAGAAGTAGGAACATTTATTACTTGTGCTATTTTATTGTATTTGGGTAAAACTACTTTAACTTTCTTTGTAGCTATGACTTATTATATTTATAGATTCACTTGGCTTATCGAAAACGTTAATTCTTTTACTAAAGTTTATAATCAAGCCCATGTATCTATCATTAGAATTAATGAAATTTTAGAAAATGAATTATATGAAGATGTAGCATTTGGAAATAATCGTTTAAAAAATTGTAACGGAATTATTAAATTTAATAATGTTACTTTTGCTTATCCTAAAGAAGGAAATATTTTAAAAGATTTTAATGCTGAATTTTTACCTCATAAAAAAATTGGTATAGTTGGTAAAAGCGGCCAAGGAAAATCTACTATATTTAATTTATTAACTAGAGTTTTTGATGCCAAAGAAGGAAGTATTACTATTGATGGAATAAATATTTTAGATCTTGATGAAAAATCTTTAAGAAAATATATAGCTATTATTAGACAAGAACCTTTTTTATTTAATAAATCAATAAGTGAAAACTTTAAAATTTTAAATAAAAACTTAACTATTAAAGATATAAGAAAATATTGTAAAATGGCATATATAGATGATTATATAATGAGTCTTCCTAATAATTATAATACTATTTTAGGTGAAGGAGGAGTTAATTTATCTGGAGGGCAAAAGCAAAGATTAGCTATTGCTAGAGCTTTAGCAAAAGAAAGTAAAATTATTTTATTTGATGAAGCTACTTCAGCATTAGACAATGAATCACAAATGTATATAAAGAAGGTTATTGATGATTTAGTATATGATCATACTATTATTATAATAGCTCATCGTTTATCAACAATTATTGATGCTGATCAAATATTTGTTATAGATGATGGTAAAGTAAAAGATGTTGGTACTCATCAAGAACTTTTAAAAAGATGTAAACAATATCAAACCTTATATAAAAATGAATTAGAATAGAATAAAAGAAGTCAAAAGTGACTTCTTTTTATCTTAAATCTAAATCAATTATTTCATAGTTAGTGGTTCCTAAACCTAATCTTTCGGCTTCTTCAACTGTGTGGATAGCATGTTTTTCATTCATTCTATTAATTAAACTTTCTTTACCTATATCTTCACTATTAATAATAGTATCATAAGAACATTTATCAATAGCTACTGGATCAATTGAGGCATAAATACCGATATCTTTCATTTCAGGATCATGAGGATTAGAATCACAATCACAATCAATTGATAAATTATTTAAAACATTAATATATACTAAATTAGTTTTACCAAAATATTCTACTATTGCTTTATCTGCTTCAGCCATACTTTCTAAAAAACCATCTTGATCAGATGTATAATGCCACATATCATCAGGATCTTTAGTAATTCCTACGGAATGAATCCAAGCTTTACCATTAGTTGAAGCCATACCAATTGACATATTTTTTAAAGCTCCTCCAAATCCACCCATAGCATGTCCTTTGAAATGAGAAAGCATTAAACAAGAATCATAATTTTTAATATGACTACCAACAATATTAATTCCTTTTAAATGACCATCATAATTAACTGGTATTTCAATTTCTCCTTCTTCATCCATAATATCAACTGGAGCAATTTTTGTAAATCCATGTTCTTCAATAACTTTATAATGATCAGCGGTATTAAATCTTTTGCCTCGATAAGCTGTATTACATTCAATAATTGTACCATTTAATTTTTGAACTAAATCTTTAATTAATTCTGGTTTTAAATAATTATGACCTCCTAATTCACCGGTAGAAATTTTTACTCCAACTCTACCTTTTAAATCAATATTTAAGGCCTCATAAATTCTTACTAAACCTTCACTACTGATATCTCTTGTAAAATATACTTTTGCTTTTTCCATATTTTTTCCTCTTTTCTATTTTTTTATTTCAAAATATTCACCAGGAACATTTATATTATTTTTATCATATTCTTCTTTTAAATAACCAAAAAAATTTCTATTTATTTGAAAATGACTTTCAGCTTTACAATCTATTTCTATTTTATATATATAATTATTAGCATTTAATTTTTCTATTCCTAATAACTTTATATCATTTCTAATATCTTTTAATTTAATCATTTTCTTATTTACTTCTTTTAAAATTTTTTCTAATAAACTTATAGGTACATCTTTAGAAACAGGAAATTCGATATATAAAATAGTATCATACATACTATGGTTAATAACACTTGTTATCATACTATTATTAATTATCATAACTTCGCCTGTATAAGATTTTATTTTAGTTGTTTGAAGGCCTAAATCAATAACTTCTCCTCTAAAACCATTAATTGTTACAACATCACCTTGCATATAATGATTATCAAAAATAATAGCTATCCCTGATAATAAATTTTTAATGGTATCTTGAAAGGCTAAACCTATTATAGCTCCTATTATTCCTAATGATGCAATAATACTTGTTGTTTTAATTCCATATACATTTAAAATTGATAAAATAGTTATAATGGCAATTATATATTTAATAATACTTTTAAATAAATTAATAATTGTCTTTTCTCTTTTAATTTGAACTTCTTTTTTTAATTTTGATTTTTTATTAAAGACTAATACTTTATTAATTATTTTACATAATATAGCATAAATTATTAAGGCAATTAATATATAAATTATAGGTAAATAAACTTCTTTAATTAATATTTTTTTTAACATATATTCAATTATTTAAAAAAAAGTTATTTCAAATAACTTATTTTTTTCTTCCTCCTTTTTTATTTTCTTTTTTTTCTACAAATTCTACTTCTTCAACTACTTCTGTTTTATTTTTTCCTTTTATATTGTTAACATTTTCTATAATGCTATCTTTACTACTATCTTTATAGATAAAATAACTTATAAAATCTATTATTCCATAAATCATCATAAATAAACCAATAATTTTTAAAGGCAAATTAGAATTTGCTACTGTATATATACCACATAAAATAAATATTAACCCAACTACGATTAAGGCATAAAATTTATTACTTCTATCTGTAGTATAAAAAATTTGTAATAATTTACTTAAACCAATAATAATTAAATAACCACCTACAATAAATCTTAATAATAATTCAATTGCATCAGCTAAAAAAATAAATACTATACCAAGAATTATTGAAGTAATACCAAAAGCCATTTCATTACGATTAACTACTTTTAAATTTTTATCTTTAATATAATAGTTAGTAACTTTATAAAGGCCTATAATTATTAAAATACCTCCCATAATATAAGAAATAAATTTTACGAAAGTATTGGGTCTAGTAAATAAAACAAGACCAATTATAAAAAATATAATTCCACTAGTTAGAGAAAATTTATTATTTTTTTTCATTTATTCACCTTCCAATATAATTATACAATTAAATATATTATTTAGCAAAATATTTTTAAAGTTTTCTTCCTGATAAATTTGCTCTATTATATAAATCATGTGTTAATTTAGAAATATATGAATAGGCTTTTTCTGTATTAATGCCTAATCGATTATTATTTCTTATTTCTTGCATAGTATCCATATATTGTTTTATATAATAATTTGCTTCTTCTTCACTTATATTAGGTATAAGCTCAATTAGTTTAGATATATTGCTACTTGCAAGAGCACTAGCAATATTTTCTATATACTGAATATCTACTTTATCCATAATAACCTCCTAAAAACTTTATATATTTATTATATAATAAGATTAATTATTTTTATTTAATAATTTAACTTTTTGACATAATTTTTCATATTTTTTATTGATTTACTTTAAAATTAATATGTGCTATTTAAAATTAAAACATAGTTATTTTTAAGTAGATATGTTAAAATTTTATTAGGAGTGGTATTTATGTATGATGTAATTATTATTGGGGCTGGACCGGCCGGTTTGTTTGCGGCTTATGAATTAATAGAAAATAACCCTAATTTAAAAATATTATTACTTGATAAAGGAAAATTTGCTCATCATCGAATATGCCCTATGAAAACTACTAATGTTTGTCAAAATTGTAACCCATGTAATATTTTATCAGGATTTGGAGGAGCAGGAACATTTTCCGATGGAAAACTTAATTTTATTCCTCGTTTAGGTAAAACAGATTTATATAAATATATGAGTATTAGTGAAGCTGATAAGATAATAGATGATACAGAAAGAATTTTTAATAAATTTGGAATGGATAGCGATGTTTATCCAACAAATATGGAAGAAGCTCTAAAATTAAAAGAAAAAATTGCTAAAGAAGGAGCTAATCTTTTAATAATTAAACAAAAACATTTAGGTAGTGATAAATTGCCAAAGTATATTGAAAATTTTACTAATTATTTGAAAGATAAAAATATTGATATTTTGGAAAATGCTTTTGTTACTGATATTAATTTTGGAAAAACATATACAATAACTTATACTTGCCATAATAAAGAAGAAAAAATTACATCTAAATATGTAATTGTTGCACCGGGAAGAACGGGAGCAAAATGGGTTCAAGAAATTGCTCAAAAATATGATATTCCTTATGTCTCTCAAAGTATAGAAGTAGGAGTTAGAGTTGAAGTAAGAAAAGAAATATTAAAAGAACTTTGCTCTATTATTTATGATCCTACAATTTTTATAAGAACAAAAACTTATAACGATCAAATAAGAACTTTCTGTACAAATCCTGAAGGATTTGTTGCTAAAGAAAATTATTATGGTTATATATGTGTTAATGGACATGCTTTAAAAGATACTAAATCAAATAATTCTAATTTTGCTTTTATTTCCAAAGTAAATCTTACCCACCCTTCAACTAATACAAGAGAATATGGAGAGTCTATTGCAAAAATTGCTAATACTTTAGGAAATGGAAAGCCAATTGTTCAATCATTAAGAGACTTAAAAATGGGAAGACGTAGTACCATAGAGAGAATTAATAAAGGATTTATTGAACCAACATTAAAAGATGTAGTAGCGGGTGATCTTGCTTTAGTATTACCACATCGTATAATTATTAATATTTTAGAAGGATTAGAAATTTTAGATAAAATTATTCCAGGTGTTAATAATGGAGAAACTTTATTATATGGACCAGAAATAAAATTTTTTAGTAATGAAATAACAACTGATAATAATATGAAAATTGAAAAATATAATGTTTATTTTGTTGGTGATGGATCTGGAAAAGCAGGTAATATCGTAGCTGCTGCTGCAACAGGTTTAATTGCTGCTAGAGATATTTTAAATAAAGAAAACAAAGCTTAAAAATTTTTATAAAAAATTAATAAAAATTGTTGACAAACATCTTAAAATCGATTAGGATAGTAATCACCAATTCGGAGAAATCTTGAATTGGTGCTAGTATCACACTAGTCAACCCCTTTTTATTCTTTGAGATCGTATGGTAAGAATATGCCTGCGATCTCGTTTTTATTTGTTTTTATATTTTTTAGCAATTTCCTTCATTGTTAAATTACTTTTAATACTTGTTTTAAATTGCGAAATTTTAATATAATTTGCATATTTATCATTTTCTTTAATGAGTAAAAAATTATTATCTTTAAAATTAATTAATGACCAACTTCCTTTTAGCCTTTTACCATATACGGTTATTTTTAAAACATTTTTATCATAATAATTAATTTTATAATATCCTTTATCCCAAAGCATAACTGTTCCACCACCGTATTCGCCTTTTGGGATAATTCCTTCATAATTACGATATGATAGGGGATGATCTTCTACCATTACAGCAAGTCTTTTATCTTTTGGATTATAAGATGGTCCTTTTGGAATAGCAAAACTTTTTAATACACCATCCATTTCTAAACGAAAATCATAGTGATCATGACTTGCTAAATGATGCTGAACACAAAATTTTAATCTATGACTAGATGTTTCTTTTTTTCCTTTAGGTTCTTTAGTTTTTTTAAAGTTCCTTTTTTCATTATATTTTTTTAAACTCATGTCTATCACCTAATAAATAGTGTGGATAATTAGAATAAATTTATTTAAAAATATTTATAATAAAAGAAGAAGTTTTTCTTCTTCTATTTTGACTCATATAATTTATAAGCATAATATAAACCAATTAAAGAACTAATAACAAATATTAATAAATCATAATTATAGAATGTTTCATTTTGGATAAAAGTTGATATAAAGTCAATAATAAATATTATTAGAACTATAACATTTAAAATAATTAATAATATTTTATAGCCTTTTTTATAAAAGATATAATTTAAAAATAATAAGATACTATAAATAATGTATTCATAAGCCATAATTTTAAGTACAAACCAAGCGTTATTAATCATGGTAAATATTTGCTTAAATTCTTCATTAGTAAATTCTAAATTCGCATATATATTTGCTCCGATGGAGTTAATAGAAATATAACCTGCCCATAAAAAGAAAATTAATGGAATTATAAAAACAATAGCTACTAAAATATAATTAAAAAGGTTATGTTTAAATTCTATCTTTTTATATTCTTTATGAACTTCTTTTTTATTTTTATCATTTAGGCCAATTATTTTATCAACACTAGTATTTAAAGCTTCTGATAATGCTATTAATTTTTCTATGCTTGGAAGCTTTTTATTTTTTTCATAACTACTAATCATCTGTGGTGATACTTCTATTGCATTAGCAAGTTCTTCTTGCGTTAAATTTTTCTTTTTTCTTAAATTTAAAATATTTTCTCCTATTGACATTATTCAACTCCTTTATTCTAAAATAAATTATAATGTTAAATTTTTATAATAATTATATCGCTTTATAGCATAATCTTTTTGAGAATTTAATAATTCTTCAGCATATTTTGGATTTTTAATTTTTAATGCTTTAAATCTAACTTCATTATTTAAAAATTCTTCATATTTAGAAAAATCTGGTTCTTTACTATCTAAATATAATTTTTCTTCATTTGGATTGTAACGCATTAATAATTGATAACCAGAAGATACTGCTAATTTTTCTTCGTCAATCATACATGACATTCCATTTTTTATACCGTGTTCTACACATGGAGAATAGGCAATAATTAAAGCAGGACCATTATGTTCCATTGCTTCTTTAAATACTTTTATTGTATGTAATACATTACTTCCTAAACATATACTTGCAACATAACAATTTGGATAACTCATTGCTATTCTAAACAAATCTTTTTTATGCGTTTTCTTTCCTAAATCAGCAAATTCAGCTACACTACCAAGCGTTGTTGATTTACTTGCTTGTCCTCCAGTATTAGAATAAACTTCAGTATCTAAAACTAAACACTTAATATTTTCATTTTGACTTAACATATGATCAAGGCCACCAAAACCAATATCATAAGCCCATCCATCACCACCAATGGCAAAGACAACTCTACTTGGAATATAGTTTATTATTTCTTTTAATTCTTGAGGTATTTTTTTATTTAAAAGATTTTCTTTAACCTCTTTAGTAATTTTAGAATCTTCCATATTATTTAACCATTTATTAAATATTTCTTTTAGATCATTTGAAACATTATCTAAATTTTCTAACATTATTTTTTTTATTTGATTTCGTTTGTTTTGATATGATAAATGCATACCTAAAGCAAATTCGGCATTATCTTCAAATAAAGAATTAGCCCAGGGTATACTGTATGGTGTTGACGGTGCGCTTCCACCATAAATAGATGAACATCCTGTAGCATTAGCAATTACTAGTTCATCGCCAAAAAGTTGGGTTAATAATTTTATATAAGGTGTTTCCCCACAACCAGCACATGCTCCATGAAATTTGAATTTACTTTCTTTTAAACTTGCACCCTTCATATTAAATTTATCCATTATATCTGGGTTTATATAAGTATCAAAATACTTTTCAACTAATTTTCTATTTTCTTCAGTACCTTTACCAAAAGCTAAAGCTTTAGTAGGACAATTTTTGATACATAAACCACAGCCTGTACAATCTTTTTCACTTATAGCAAGAGCATAATTATATTTTTCATCACCAATTAATTTTTTTCCTGTATCTTCTTTAAGAACTAATGGCCTAATTACACCATGAGGACAAACAATATTACATAAACCACATTCTATACATTTTTGTTTATCCCAAATTGGTACTTCATATGCAGTATTTCTTTTTTCAAATTTTGATAAATCGCTAGGAAAAGCACCATTTCGAAAAGGCATTAATTCACTTACTTTTAAAGTATTACCCATTCTGGCATTTATTTTATCAAAAATATTTAAAGCTTTGGTTTCATCTGTTTTATTAATTGTAATAGTATCTAATTTTTTTAATTCCCCTAAAGAATTATTTAAAGCATTTAAATTATTATTAATTATATCTTCTCCTTTAGTTTTAAAAGATTTTTTTATTAGTTCACACACATTTTCATAACCATTTTTAATATTCAATAACTTTAAAATTATAACTTCCATTATTTTATTTATTTTTCCGTTAATATGGTTATTTATTGCTATAATTGAAGCATCTATATAATAAACGTCAATGTGTTTTTCTTTAATAATTTTTTTTACTTTATTAGGTAGAAATTCATTTAAATCAGTCCCTTTTTTACTTGTATTAATTAATAATATACCGTTTTCTTTTATATTATCAAGAATATTAAATTTATGAAAATATTCTTCTTTAGTAACTACTACTACTTCAGGCATTTCAACATAATAAGGAGCATTAATCGGTTTATTACTCCATCTTAAGTTTGATACTGTTACTCCACCACTTTTTTTAGAATCATATTCAAAATATCCTTCTACATAATAATTATCATTACTAATAATTTTTAAGATTTCTTTACTTGCACTTACCATTCCATCTGATCCAAAACCAAATATTTTTATTTCTCTTGCAGGTAAATTAAGATAATATTCATATTCTTTTAAAGATAGATTAGTTACATCATCATATATGCCAATCGTAAAATTATTTTGAGGTTTTTCTTCTAACATTTTAAAAACACTGTAAATATGTTTTGGCGTTGTATTTTTACTGGCTAACCCATATCTTCCTCCAACTATATTAATATTTTTATTTTTAAGAGCACTAACTACATCTAAATAAAGAGGTTCACCAATACTACCAGATTCTTTACATCTATCTAATACAGCTATAATTTTTACACTTTCAGGTAATACAGCTAGCAAATATTTACTACTAAATGGACGATATAAATGAACAGTTAAACATCCAACTTTGCTTCCTTTTTTATTTAAATCATCTACAACTAATTTAATAGTATCAGTTACACTACCCATAGCTATAATAACATTTGTTGCTTGCAAATCTCCGTAATATTCAAAAGGCTTGTAAGAAGTATTCATTATTTTATTTATTTTTTCCATATAATAATTAACAATATCAGGAATTTTTAAATAAAGTTCATTTCGAGCTTCAACTGATTGAAAATAAATATCTTCATTTTCAGCTAAACCATATTGTTTATTGGCTGATAAATTTAAACTACGGTTTTTAAATTCATTTATACTTTCATATGGAATTAAAGGAAGTAATTTTTGAAAATCTAATTCTTCTATAGTATTAAGTTCATGACTAGTTCTAAAACCATCAAAAAAATGAATAAAAGGTAAACTACCTTTAATGGCTGATAAATGGGCAACTGCTGCTAAATTTTGAGCATCAAATACATTAGAAGATGCTAAAATGCAAAAACCTGTACCTCTTATAGCATTTATATCTGAATGATCTCCAAATATAGATAAAGCATGAGTAGCTACAGTTCGACTTGCAACATGAATTACTCCTGGTAAACATTCGCCAGCCATTTTATACATATTAGGAATCATTAGTAATAATCCTTGACTAGCTGTAAATGTAGAAGCTAAAGATCCTGTAAGTAATGCACCATGCATAGCGCCGGCAGCTCCAGCTTCACTCTCCATTTCAATAACTTTAGGAACACTATTATATAAATTTTTTAAATTACTATGCGTTAGTAAATCAATATTTGATGCCATTGGACTAGATGGTGTAATTGGATAGATACTACATATTTCACTAAATAAATAAGCTATTTTACTACATGCTGTATTTCCATCAACTGTTATTTTCATTTATTATCACCTAATTAAAATTATAAAATAAAAACAAATAAAAAGAAAGATAATGTATAATTTTTTATCATTCCTATTTATACATTATCTTTATTTATTAAGTAATTCTTCTATTTTCATTAAACGATTGTATTTGCAAATACGTTCTCCTCGACAAACAGAACCTGTTTTAATAAATGGAATACCAAAACCAACAGCTAAATCAGCAATAAATGTATCTTCTGTTTCACCACTACGATGGCTAATTACAGTTTTATAGCCATTTTTCTTTGCCATCATAATTGTTTTAGTCATTTCGGATACAGTACCAATTTGATTAGCTTTAATTAATATTGCATTGGCAGCATTTATTTTGATTCCAGCATCAAGCAAAGTAGGATTAGTACAAAAATGATCATCACCAACAATCATTATTTTATGACCTATTAACTTTGTTAATACAGCTAAACTTTCTAAATCATTTTCATAAAATGGATCTTCTATACTAATAATTGGATAATTTGTTACTAAATTCATATAGTATTTTATTAATTCATTAGAATTATATTCAATACCATCAATCTTATATATATTTTTATTTTTATCATATGTTTCACTAGCTGCTACATCAATAGCTAGTAAAATATCTTTTCCAGGATGATAATTAGCTTCATTAATAGCATCCATTATTAAATCTAAAGCATCAGTTGTTTTAGATAAATTTGGAGCAAAGCCGCCTTCATCACCTACAGCAGTAGATAAATTTTTTCTTTTTAATATTTCTTTTAAAGTATGATAAATTTCACTTGCTGCTTCAATTCTTTTAGCTTCACCTTTCATTATGGGAACTATCATAAATTCTTGAACATCTAATTTATTATCAGCATGAACTCCCCCATTAATAATATTTACCATTGGTATTGGTAAACTTACTTTACCAGATGTAATATATTCAAATAATTCTTTATTTTGAAGTTTTGCTAAACACTTTAATGTTGCTAAAGATACACCAAGCATTGCATTAGCTCCCAATTTACTTTTATTAGGTGTTCCATCTAATTTAAGTAAAATTTTATCTATAGTAACTTGATCAATTTTTTGACCAATTAAAGCATTTCTAATAATTGTATTAACATTTTCGCAAGCTTTTAATACTCCCTTACCTAAATATCTTCTTAAATCATTATCACGGAGTTCTAAAGCTTCTTTAGAACCAGTTGAAGCTCCACTAGGAACTGAAGCAACTGCCTTTATATTATTTGCTAAAACCATTTCTACTTCAATGGTAGGATTTCCTCTACTATCAAGGATTTCTCTTGCATGGATATCTTTTATGTTCATATTACAACACTCATTTCTACTACTATTTTTAGTATAACCAAACTATATATTTTTAACAATAAGTAAAAAGAAGTTTTACATCATTATTTTACTTTAAGCTATGAAAAATTCACTACGATGACGAAGTAAAATTGTATTAATAATATTAATAATACCATATCCCATTAAGCATATACCTGTTGCTTCAATAATACCACTATCATGAACAAAGAAAGCTGTAACCCCTAAAGCTATAAATAAAATACCTACTACTAAAACAAACAACCAACTAGATTCTTGAAACTTCTTTAATAAAAGAGCATAATTCCCTTTTTGAATACCACTAACAATATAATAAATTCCTAAAATAATAGTTAATATTTTATTAGAAAACATTGCTATAATTCCAATAATAATTAAAAGGATGCCATAAATTAAATTGTAATTAAATAATTCTATACCGTTTCTTTTAATAAAAGAAATTATTGATACTATTCCATTTGTAATTAAGATTAATCCGGTAAATATTGAAACTAAAGTATCACTTAAATCAGAATTTATAAAGAAAATTAATCCTATTAAAAATGATAATAAACCCATACATAAATTTATTATAGTTATTATATTAAATATTCCTTTTGCTTTTCCAAATACTTTTTCTATCATTTTACATCACCTATATATAATTGTATCAATTAATCCTTTTTTATTCAATAATTTTATGTTATAATATGTTCCTTAAGAAGAGGTGATTTTATGCATATTGAAAATCTTAATATTGAAGAATTTAATATTTTTCAAAAAAATCATCCTTTGTCAAATTACTATCAAACAGTAAATTACGGAATGTTAAAAGCTGAAAATGGATATGATTATGAAATAATTGGTTTAAAAGATGATTCTAATCAACTTTTAGCGGCTTCTTTAATATTACTAAAAAAAATAGGTACTCAAAGTTATTATGGTTATGCTCCCAGAGGTTTTTTAATTGATTATAATAATAATTTTTTATTGAATACATTTATTGAAGAAATAAAAAATTATTATGCTGAAAAAAAAGTTGTTTTTATTAAAATAAATCCTAATATTCCTATTGGTATAGTAAATAATAAAACTTATGAAATAACTTATAATGAAAATTTAAAAATTAAAGATTATTTAATTCAAAATAATTTTAGAAAACTTGCTGATAATTTGTATTTTGAAGCTCAATTACCACGTTTTAATGCTTTTATTAATTTAAAAAAATTTAATACTAACGATCTTAATAAAAATACTCGTAATAAAATTAGAAAAGGAATTAGAAAAGGTTTAGTTTTTGAACATGCTGAAAAAGAAAAAATACCTCTATTTTGTGAATTGCTTAATAACAAAAATTATTATTATCAAGATTATTACACAGTATTTGATAAAAATAATGCAGTTGATTTATTTTTAGTATCAATTGATTATGATAAATTTTTACAAAATAGCCAATATATATATGATATAGAATCTAATAGAAATTCTTTTCTAAACGAAAAATTAGTTCGATATAATACAGAAAAAAATATTAATGCTAAAATGGCTAGTGATAAAATTCTTTTAACTTATAAAAATGATATTTTAGAAGCATCTCAAGGAATAAATAATATTGAGAAAAAATATATAGCAGGAGCATTAGTAGTAAAACATAATAATACTGTTACAATAATTATGAATGCTTTTAATAAAGAATATAAACGGTTTTCACCAAACTATTTCCTTTATTATAATATTATAAAATATTATCAAAATGATTTTGATTATGTAGACTTAAATGGAGTTGTTGGTGATTTTAAAAATAAAAATTTATATACAGGTTTAAATAGATTTAAAATTGGTTTCAACCCAATAATATTAGAATTTATAGGAGAATATGATTTGGTAATTAATCAAAAAATGTATGATATATTACTTCATAATGGTTTATTAAAAAAAGAATTTGATAAAAAAAGTTAAAAATTTATTAAAAAAAATGGTTTCTATAATGTAGAAATCATTTTTTATAGCTTTTATTTTCTAGCAAGAACTTTATTTAAAACATTTGCTTCTTTTTGATTATTTACTTTATAATAATATTTACGATTAATTAATACTTCTTGAATTTTTAAATATAGTTCTTTATCTTTATTATCCATCAAAGATACCATTTGAACATAATTATCACCAATATCATATTTTTTTAAACTATAAAAATATTCACCAATTAATAAATATAAATAAGGTATCTTATTTGA
This sequence comes from uncultured Bacilli bacterium, assembly GCA_947629465.1. GTDB lineage: Bacteria > Bacillota_I > Bacilli_A > RF39 > UBA660 > SIG200. Next base: position 29,543 of record CANRDZ010000004.1, read on the forward strand.
TGCTATATTAAAACATTCAATAATTTCATTTATGGAAATATTATTATCAATCATTTTAAATATTTCTTTAATATGAGTTAATCCAAAATAATTGAATTTTATTTCTTTATTAATAGTGGTTTCCTCTGCTTTTTTGTTTTGTTTTTTATTTTCATAATATGACAATGTATCTTCTAATCCAGCAGAAATTTCATATGCTCTAGTAAATGGTTTTGAATCTTTTATCATAGCATAATAAATTTTTGCTAGTTCAATATTTCCTTTTTGACCCGCAGTAAAGAACCCTTTAACAAAAGAATCAAATTCATCTAAAACATTATAAGTTCCATTCATAATTTTTTCTAATGCTTTTAATGCCTTTTTAAAAGTTCTATCATTAGTTATAAGACTTATTTTTATATAATAAAATATGATATAAAAATATTCTATTTTATTACTCTTTTGCAAATAATTTGTTAAAGTATTTAAGGCTTTTTCTATATTATTATCTTGTAATAATGAAAATATAGTTTTTATCTCTTTAGTAGTCTCTACCGGAATAAATTTCTTTTTATTATGTTCTAAAATACTTAAATCTTTTAATCTATAATAACCTATATTTACTCTTTCTAGTATTCCCCTTCTCACAAATTCAGTTATATATCTTCCATATATTCCATAATTTTTTAAATTCTTTGTTGATAATTCTTTTCCATCTTCAACACATTCGCATAATCTTTTTAATTTTTCTTCCATAATTATCCTCTCTAAAACGTTTTCAATTCTTACATTTTTTCTGGTATTTTAATAGCTAATATATCTAATAAAATATGATTTACTTTATATACCAAGGCAGTTAAATAAAGCCATGATTCTTGTATTAAATGATTTTTTTCATTTAAAATATGATTTTCTGTATAAAATCTATTAAAACTAGTATTTAAACGATATAAATATTCAGTTATATCATTTAATGATTTTGAATCAAAAGCCCTATTTAGTATACTATCAAAATTATTTAATATAAGCAATAATTCTCGGTCGTATTTATTAATAATCATATTAATTTTATTATACTTAATACCATTTTCTAAAGCCTTCTTTAGAATAGATTTCATTCTAATAGCACTATATAAAATATATGGACCGGTTTTTCCTTCTAAATCGCAAAATTTTTCAATATCAAAATTATAATCTGTTTCCCTATTAGGTAACATATCAGCATATTTAATAACAGATATAGCAAGTTTTTCTGCTATTTCATCTCGATTTTCTTTTATTTCTTCATTTAAACGTTTCAAACATTCTGCTTTTATTTCATTAAGTAAATCCTCTAAACGCATTACATCACCGTCTCGAGTTTTAAATGGTTTACCATCACTTCCATTCATTGTTCCAAAACCAGCAAAAACTAATTTTGTTTCTTCATTAACTATTTTAGCTTTACGAGCTGCTCTAAAAACTTGGGTAAAATGTAAACTTTGTCTTTTATCTGTCATATACCAAATTTCGTTTGGATGATAATTTTTCATACGATCATAAATTGTAGCTAACTCTGTAGTACTATAAAGTATGCCTCCGTCTGATTTTAACAATAACATTGGTGGTATTTCTAATTTATCATCTTCTTCTTTTACTTCAATAACTTTTGCGCCTTCACTTTCTTTTACAATATTCAATTTATCTAAATATTGTAATAGCTCTGGTACATAAGCTTCAGCATCACTTTCACCTTTATACAAATCAAAATTAGCATCTAATCGATCATAAATTTTCTTTATACTACTTTTAGATACTTCCATTATTTTTAACCATAAATCATATATACCTTTTTCATGATTTTGTAATCTTTTGGTCATATTTTGGGCTTCTTTTAAATAATTTTCATCTTCTTTGGCTTTCTTTGAAGCATAAGGATAAACTTCTTCTAAAAGTTCATTTGTAATTTCAACTTCTTTATAAATTCCATTAAATTCTTTATTAAAGTAATCCCAATCAGGATATCTTTTGTAAAGCTCTAAAATAACTAATCCTAAAGGACGACCAAAATCTCCTAAATGAGTATCAGATATTGTTTTATATCCTAAATATGTGCATAACCTTTTTAAAGCTTCCCCTATATTAGCACTTCTTAAATGACCAACATGTAAGCTTTTAGCAACATTTGCACCCCCATAATCTAAAAAAATCAATTGATTTTTTTGAGGATACTCAAAATCATCAATATTAGCAAAATCAATTAAAGCTTTATCACTTATTGTCATATTAATAAAACCTGGTCCCGCTACATTAACATCTTTGAAAAAAAAATCTTTTTTTAATATTTCAACAACTTCATTGGCAATATCAACAGGATTTTTATGATAAATTTTATTAAGCTCCATTATACCATTAAATTGATAATCGCCAAGATCAGGACGACTTGATTCTAAAACATTAATTTTGTTAACTTTGTAATTACATTGTTTTAAAGCGTTTTCTAATTTTTCTTCTAATATTTTATAAAACTTTTTCATAATTAATCACATATTTAATTTTATCATAAACCATATTTTAAATAAAGAAAAATAGAGAATTAAATTAAATTAAATCTCTATTCTTTCACAACTTTTGTTCCTGCTAATAAATCATGCAATCCTCTTTTATCTTTTCTGAAGATAATAAAGAAGAAACTAATAATGTTAAAAATCATAAATATCATTACAATAGCGAAATAACAATATAAATATGCTTGACTATTTAGAAAATATACTAATATTGAATTTAATAACATTGGTATTATTCCTCCAACATATATAAATTGAAGAAGTATTGATCTAATTAAATGTTGAATTAATGTTGAATTTTCATTACTGTTATTATCTACTACTTTAATTTTCATTATTTTTTTACCTAATGTTTGACCTTTATTATATTTTTGAAATACACCAAAATATAATAATAAAATAACGCTTGATACAATGTTATAACTAACTCCATATTTACTAATATAATAAAAACTATCTTTTAATTCATCCACTATTTTATTCATATTTTCAGTTTCAGTTTCAGATAATATTTCACTATATTTTTCATATTCTTCAATATATTTATCATAATTAGGATTTATAAACTTTATACTTACTGCAAAACTTATTATTACATATACTAAAAGGATATCTAGTAAATAAGCTAATATCCTATTTGAAAGTTTAATTTCATTATTCATAATAATTCCTCATTAAGCCGTCATTTTTAAAGTGACTACTTTTTCTTTTCCTTCTCTAATAAGAGTTATTTTTATTGTATCACCAATTTTATGTTTGTAAAGTTCATATCTTAAGTATGCAACATTACTTACTTCTTGATTATTTATTTTAGTAATTACGTCTAAAGATTTAATACCAGCTTTTTCTGCTGCAGTATTAGCATTTACTACTACTACTAATATACCAGAAGTAATATTGTATTTTCTTAAATAATAAGCATAATTATAATCTCTTAAAGCAGTTGTAACATTTACATTTTCAATTCCAATTGTAGGGTATTTACTTTCATCTCCATTGATGATTCCTTCGGCTTTTTCTATTGCATTCTCAATTGGAATGGCAAAGCCCATACCTTCAACACCCTCACTACTTATTTTAGCAGAAATTACACCAATAACTTCACCGTTAGAATTACATAAAGGTCCACCTGAATTACCACTGTTAACTGCAGCATCTGTTTGAAGAACATTCATAACATAATCAGTATCGCTACTATTTCTTAAAGAAACCTCAACTAATCGTTCTTTTCCAGATATAATTCCTCTTGTTACTGTCCATGAATAAGCAAAATCTAAAGGAGCTCCAACTGTAAAAGTAGTATCACCAACACGTAAAGAATTAGTTGATCCTATTTCAACTGCATCTATCTTTTCTCTTGCATCAACTTTTAATACAGCTATATCAGCGTATTTATCACTACCAATAAGGCTAGCACTAATTTCTTTACCATCAGAATAAGTAATTTTAAAATTATCACCGCCATCAATAACATGATGATTAGTTATAATGTAAAATTTATTATCATCTTTTTTATAAATAAAGCCACTTCCTGATGCATATAATGTATCCTTTTTAAAATTTGATACTATAACAACCGAATCATATACTTTTTCTACAGCATCTGCTATACCTAAATCAGTAACTGTAACATCTTTTTCTATTTTAGTTACTGTTTCTTGAAATAATTTAGGAAATTTGTAAATAAAGCCATAAGCTAAAAATATTCCTAACATTAAAATAAAAATTGTATAAATTACGACCCTTGTTTTAGAATTACTATTTTGTTTCATTATTTTATCCTCACAATCTCTTTATAATTTAATGGAAAGCCCATTACTTCTAGAACATCATCAATTTCAATTGTTTTTAATTTTCCATCAAGGATGTCAAGTTCATAACTTATTTCATTCATCATTAATACAAAATCCTCATCTTTTAAAAGTTCTTTCATTATTATGACTATTGCAAATAAATCATTTGAACCATATATATATTCTCCTTCTTCATCTGTAGGTATATCAAGTAAATCATGATAACGTGATCTATTAATCTTTTTATGAGTCTTGTTATTAAAACATAAATCTTCATGAGCACATAGATTACGATAATTGGCAAGAATTGGTAAATAATCAACCATGTTTCTAATTGATACATGATAAATATTGGCAATTTCTTGTTGATCTTCTTTTTGTAAAATTGAATATAACTCTCCTACTATACCAAATGATAAGACTTTTACAACTACCCATAAAGGAATATAACCATAGTTATTTATATAATGACTAGTTGCTTGATGTTGTTTACCATTAACACTTATTTGTCTTTTCATTTTTCTAAGTAAATCATTTATTTGTTTACTTTTATGATAATCTTTAACAAAATTATCGGCATTTAAATAATTGTGCTCTTTAAAACCATGATTTTTACTCATAACATATGATAAAATACTTTTTAAGTTATTTTCAACAATTAATATATTTTTAAACAAAATATTTCTTAATCGTCTATCAAAGGTAAACATACCATAAATTTCTCGAAAATTAGTACCTTTTTTAAATTTACGACTGCCATCTTCTTTTAAAAATAAATGTCTATACCCACTCAAAAAAAAGTAATTTTCCCGGAGAAGGATTTCTTTAGCATAATCTATATCATCTATCTCTAAACCTTTATCTTTTAATATTTCAATCTGTTCATCTAAATTTTTAAATGTTTTAGACCCCATATTTTATTCACCTAATTTAGATTATACCACAAGAAACAATATAAATATATCTATTTTTATTGTTATTTTTATTATATTTTTGTGATTATTTTGTGAAATTTGATATAATATTGTTTGCTAGAAAGAGTGATTTTATGCCTTCATTATATACTCATTATTCTTTTGGAAAAGATGTGTTAAATAAATTAAATAAAAATATTCAAAAAGAAATTAATATTAATATTGATTATTATAATATGTTTAATCAAGGTTTTGATAATTTATATTATTATCTTTTCAAATGGAACTATTATCGTTATTTTGGTATACGTTGTCATAAAAAAAATATTGATTTATTTTTTAAGCATGCAATAACTTATGTAAAAAAGAATAAGCTTTCTAATAATTCTACATGTACTAATCTTATATATGGAGTTATAAATCATTATATACTTGATACAATAATTCATCCCTTTATTAATTATCAAGTTACTAATTTAAATTTTCCCCATACTAAATTAGAATTTATGATTGATGGATATCTTTATAAAAAAAATAATAATTTAAAATGGCAAAATAAAATTTATAAAACTTTAATTCCTAAATTAAAATTTAGTAACGATTTACTTAATTTATTAGATTATACTTTTTTTAATACTTATAATGAAAAAAATATTGGTCACATTTTTAATATTTCTCATAATCTTGGATATTATATATATCGTTATTTTATAAATGATTATTATGGAATTAAAGCTTATTTTTACAAATTGATAGATTTTATTAATCCTAAAAAAGAAGAAAAATTTAGTAAACTAACATTTAGAATTAATGAATCAAATGAAAAAGTTTTAAATCCTCTTAAATTAGAATGGCATCATCCAAATAATTTAAATAAAAAATATAATTATTCTTTTGAAGAATTATATGATTTTTCTTTGCATTTGGCTGTTAAATTAAATACTTTAGCTTATAATATAATTCATAAAGATGAAGATATAAATAAACTATTAGAAGAAATATCATTAATTACAATTGATAATATTTAACTATTCCTAAACTAATTGTATCTGCTACTTTTTTTTGATATTCTTTTGTTTTTAATAATTCTCTTTCCTCATAATTTGATAAAAAACCACACTCTATTAATACTCCTTTCTTATTTAATTTATCATACATATATGTATTACTAGGTATTTTTTTTATTTCTCTATTACCTTTTAATTGATTATTCATAACCTCTTGTATTACTTGAGCTAAATTTTTATTTTCTTTATTATAAAATACTTGAGGTCCATAGTAACTATTGTTACTCAAATAATTTAAATGAATACTTAAATATAAATCTGCATCGCTTTCATTAATCATTTTTATTCTATTATCAAAATCACTTTTTTTACGATAAGTAGCATTAGGCAATGATAAATCATAATCTCCATCCCTTGTTAATATTACACTGGCTCCAAGCTTACTTAAACTTTTTTCTAGTTCTAAACTAATGCTTAAATTAATATTTTTTTCATATACTTTCCCATAACTTGTACCAGGATCTTCTAAACCATG
>CANRDZ010000005.1 GCA_947629465.1 uncultured Bacilli bacterium
ACTAGAACGTACTTCTAGTTAATGTATATTACTACTCGAAGAATTTTCCGAGTTTCCTATCAATCTGGAGCAGGTGATGAGAATCGAACTCACGTTAATAGCTTGGAAGGCTATAGTTCTACCATTAAACTACACCTGCAATCCGAATACAAATAAATGATACCAAATTTTTTATTGTTTTGCAATAATTTTATGATAATAAATTATTTTTTATAAATTTTTGATCTTATAATTAAATTATTTTCAAACAAATATCATATATTATAAATTTTTAAATTTCTCTTCTCTCCTAAAACATTAAACTTATTTTTATAGATTATCTTTTAAATTGTATAAATTAATTTATATTATTCAAACTAATAAAGTGATAAAATGAAAAAAAATAATAAAATAAATAATATTATAATTACTAATCCTGAAAAAATAATATTTAAAAATCCTGAAATTACAAAGATAGATATAGTTAAATATTATTCTGCAGTTGGTGAAAGAATGTTACCACTTATAAAAAACAGAATAATAAGTGTTAAAAGACTTCCGGATGGCGTGGGAGGAAATAAATTTTTTAAAAAACATTTAGAAACTAAAAATAAAGGGATTGGTAAAATATATTTAGAAAATGAAAATGGGCAAAAAGAAGATTATTACTATATAAAAACTATTCACGGATTAATAAGTGAAGTTCAAATGAATAGCTTTGAATTTCATGTTTGGGGAAGTAATGTTAAACATTTAAAATCTCCTGATATTATGGTTTTTGATTTGGACCCCGATGAAAAATTAAATATTAATGCCGTAAGAGAAGGAGTCAAAGATTTAAAAAAAATATTAGATATGTTTAATTTAAAATCTTATTTAAAAACTAGTGGTGGTAAGGGATATCATGTTGTAGTACCAATAAAAAAAGAAATGAATTGGACAGATTTTAAACAAACAGCTAAAAATATTGCCAAATTAATGGAAACAAAATGGCCAAATAAATATACCAGCAATATTAGAATTAAAAATAGAAAAAATAAAATATTTATTGATTGGGTAAGAAATGCAAGATCAGCTACATTCGTTGCCCCATATTCTGTAAGATTAAAAGACAAATGTAGCGTTTCTATGCCAATTAAATGGAGCGAATTAGATAAAATTAAGCCAAATGAAATAACTATAAATGAAGCATTAAAAAGAATTAAAAGAAAAGATCCATGGGAAGATTTTTTTAAATAATTATAAATTTAACTCATGTGATTTTACGTTAATTAATTCATTTTTAAAAATATCTTTAGAAACTAAAACATTATCTATATAAAATAAAGCGTTTTTAATACCATTACTAAAATCAATTTTAAAATATCTAATATCATCAATTAAATAAATTGAGGCTATATTTAAATTTCTATTTATACTAATTTTAGTTAAAGTATCTTCATCTTTAATATTTACTAAATCAAATGATTCAATAATTAAATTATTAAACTCATTTAACAAAGTATCAATATGTATCAAAATATATAATATTGTATCTAAATCTTTTAAATCATAAATTCTCTTATCTTTACTATATTTAATACTAGAAATCTTATCATAATAAAAATCTTTATCAACAATTTTTAATATTAAATTATATTTTGAAGCTAAAGAAGATGCTTCTTTGTAATCTTTTTCACTATATGGTTTAAATAAAATTACTCCTAAAAATTTAGTTGTTTTCGGATTTAAAGATACATCACTATAAATATTTTTATTAGGGTCAATAATAAAGTCTCCATTAAAAACAATATTATCTTTTATCATTTCATTTTCTATTTCTAATGGTAATTGAAGATTATTTACATATTCTCTACTATATAAATTTTCTTCTCCATGAGTAGAAGCTAAATAATATCCATCTAATTTTTTTCCTACTACATTTACATCTTTAGAACTAACTACTAACAAATTGCTTTCATCAACACTACAAACAATTCCATAATTTATTCTATTAAAAGTTCCCATATGTTTATTAGTTACTAGAGATGTTGATAAAAATGCTCTGTCTTTTAAATCATAATCACTAGCATAAACTGTTGGACATGTGATAACAAACCTAAAATCGTCACCATTTTTAAAAGTAGAAAAATCACTTAAATAATAATTCCAAGCTCTTCCAAAATATCCTATTAACCTATCTTCAAAATTTTTTAATTCTTCAATTGAACTAATTGATGATTTTTTTAATTCAAAATATATTTTTTTTATTGCCATATATTCTTCTTTAGTAAAAAGATTACGGTAACTATTTAATAAATCATTTATATTGACTAACATTTCACTAACTAACTTTGAGTACATTATATAAATCTCCCTTAACTATTTCATCATCTAAATTCAAACTATCAATATATTTAATAAATTTAATTAATGATTCTGATTCTTCTAAAGATAATTCATCTAGTTTTAGTTTAAAACTATCTAATCTTAATCTTTCTAAAATATCAGCATCTCTTAATATTTTTAACAAAAGTAAAGGTTTATCTTCAAAAGTTAAATATTTACTATAAATTGTTTTATCATATGGTGATTTATTATGCCCTAATATAATAGTCCTAATTAAATCTAAATAATATTGATTATGATAAAACTCTTGATCTTTTAATATATCATTTACTAAAATTGAACCAATATAACCATGATTAAAGTCATAGATATCATCAATTCTTCCTATATCATGAAGTAAAGATGCATCACATAAAATTTTTAAATAATCTTTATTTAAATCAAAATTTGAGGCTATAAATAAAGAAATTAAAGCAACATTTACATAATGTTTAATATTATGAAAATAAAAATTAGGAAATAAACCTTTGTTTATTAAAGTAAGATTACTTTTAATAAATTCTACAACTTCACTTGTATTTACCCAATTAAGAATATTTTCTTTAGTCACCTTTACTTCTTTAGTCAATGCCATAAATCACCATCTCTTTTACATATTATAAAATATTTAAAAAATGTAGTCAAATTATATTATTAGATTTTTGTTAAACTTATGATTAGTATATGAAGTATTTTATCACCTATAGTTAAAAAGAAAAAGGCAACTATTCTTTTCTTACCATTTACTGGTAATATTATCATGGATAATTTAATAATTTAGCAAAATCTTTACAAAAGAAAAAGTTCGTAATATATGATACTACGGACTTTTTCTTATCTTTCACACAAAAATGTGTATAAAATTCAATATGGGGCGGAATAAGGGAATCGAACCCTTGCATACCGGAGCCACAATCCGGCGTGTTAACCACTTCACCAATTCCGCCATAACTCAACTAAAATAATATCAAATAATTTAGCAAATTGCAACAAAAAGGCAAAATATTTAACCCATATCATTTAAATTAACATTTTCATTTTTAATATAATCTTTAAATTGTTCTTTAAATTTTTCTATTTCTTTAATTCTAACATCATCATAAACACTTTTAGTATTACATATTGCTTTGTAAAAATGTTTAGTTGTAACAACTTTTTCATTTGCAAACAAAGCATAAGTAAAAGCATTAGCTAATATACTTAAACAAATATCTGGATATCTACTTGAAATTTCATAAATTCTTTTATATTCATCTGTCATTTCCACTATAAATTTCATAAATTTTTCAATTTCATAAGGTTGATAATTAATTTTTACCCCAATTTGATGTTCTAATTTAGGAATTGTCCCCATCAATATTTTAATTGTTGTTTGTTGATCTGGTTCTAAAACATCAATTTTTTGAAATCTTCGTAAAAATGCTCTATCTTTTAAAATATAAGATTCATATTCCTCATTAGTTGTAGCCCCAATCATTTTTAAAGTTCCTCTATCTAAAAAAGGCTTTAAAAGATTAGCAAAATCAACTCCTCCACTTTTACTAACTAACAAATGAGTTTCATCAATAAAAAGAATAGTTTTTTCACGTTGTGAAATTTCTCTAACTATTACATCAAGTTTACTTTGCGTTTCCGTTTTATTAGTGGCATTTCCAATTAAACTAGCAACATTTATTTTAATAATATTCCATCCCTTTAAAGCATCAGGAACCATTCCCTTTTGAATACGATAGGCAATTCCTTCTACTATTGCTGTTTTACCTATACCTGCTTTACCAACTAATAAAGCACTTTTTTCTGGAGTTAAAAGAGTTAATATACATTGTTTAATTTCATTATCTCTTGCTATAGCTGGATCAGTTATATATTCTTTAGTTGTTAAATTATCACCATATATATCAATTAAAGTTAAAACATCACTATCCATAAAATCACTCTTTTCTCATAATTTATTATAACATAACTTATTATTATTTTATACATATTTAAATCTTAAAAATTTGACAAAATAAAAAAATAATATATAATAAAAATCTATAAGAAAAGAGAAAATTTATGAGTAGTAAATGTGGAACATGTTTAAATTTAAATTTAAAAGAAAAATCAAAATATTCTGACAAATATTGGTGTCAAGAAAGAAAAAATTATTTTGAACCAACCGATTATTCTTGCAGCTATTATATCGAAGATCCTAACCGAGTAAGAACACCAGGTAGTTGCTATATAACAACGATTGTCTGTAATATTTTAGGATATGATGATAATTGTGAACTTTTAACGATTTTAAGAAATTTTAGAGAACTATATTTAAAACAAAATGAAAAATTTTTACATCTATTAGTAGAATACGACATTATTGGTCCCAATATAAGTTATGAAATTGCAAAAGAAAACAATTATTCTTTTTGCTTAATTATTTTACAAGGATATTTAATACCATGCGTAAATTTTATTAAAAATAATCAATTTGAAGAAGCAATTAATATTTATAAAATGATGGTAAAACATTTAATTAATAAATTTAATATTAATCAAGTTGAATATGAAGTTAATTTAAGTGATATAGACATTAATTCACTAGGTAAAGGAAGAAAAAAATTACTTAATACTTAAAAAGAAAGTTTTTAAATACTTTCTTTTTTTACCAATTATTATTAAACATATTTTTTAAATATTCACTATTAAAGGTTTTATCTAAATATTCCTCAAACTTATTTTGAGGTTTTAAACCTTTATCAAAATCTCTTGCTCTATTCATTGCACAAATTGTAAATAATCCATCTAAAGATAAAAATATAACTAAAAAAACTATAAATTTTTGGCCAACTTTCCTATCCATCTTATTAATTAATTTATCTATTTTAGGATAACAATATTTAATCCATAAAATCCCTAAAAAACCCCACATAATTGAATAAAGTAAACTTATTCTTCCATTAATATTTAAAAATTTTTTTGAATAATTCCAAGCTGTAAAACCAAAAGTAATTTCCATAAGATAACTCATTAAATACTCTAATAAAGAGCAAATAATAAAACTTAAAATAAATATTTTAAAAGATGACTTATCTTTAAATTTATATAAACAAATTGTCAATACAATTGCACAGATTCCATAAATCATATTAAAAGGGCCAATTACAACTGCCGAATGATTTATAATTACTCCTTTTTTTAAAAAAGTCCATAATCCTTCAATATACCATCCTGCTACACTTCCAATAATAAAAATATAAAATAAATTGTACAATTTTAAATTATCTTTCATTTTTCATCACTTATCTTCTATATCTTGTTTTGTAAAATAATAAGTAAATACTGCTGTAATTAAATTAGTTACTAAAATTAATATATTATCTTCTAAAACCAACCCATATAAATTACCTATTACAATTACAAATAATATAACAATCATGGCAATTGTCACAAAACTTTTTAAATCAGTCCAGGCTTTTTTTATATTTATCACACCCTTTCAAAAGTTTTTGCATATATTATATAATTATGAAAATACATTATAAAAGTGTGTTTTAAATAACTAAAAAACAATTTTTATTATTTAAAATTATAAATAAACTTTAATAATTCTTTTAATTTATAATTTATTTTAACATATTACTGAATATTTAGCAAATTTTACCTTTAAAATAATATTTCTATACAAAATAATATTTTTTGTGTATACTAATCATCATCAAAAAGTAATTGCAACTAATATTTTACACATTTCCACCGAAAGTTGGTGGTTGCAATTAATAATTATATTATAAAATGGTCATGAAAGGAGATGAATTTTATGAGTTTTGGAGAAATACTCATGAACTTAAGGAAAAGCAAGGGGTTAAGTCAAGAAGATTTAGCGAGTGAATTAAATGTTTCTAGACAAGCAGTATCGAAATGGGAATCAAATAATGCTTATCCAGAAACTGAAAAAATATTAGCCATATGTAAACTCTTTGATGTTAGTATGGATGAATTAATGGGATTAAAAGTTAAAAAAGGAGAAAAGAAAAAAATTATAAATATAATTAACTATTGGTGTGATAATTTTATTAAATCAATTAGATTATTTTTTAATTTAAGCTTTAAAAATAAAATTTTATGTTTAATGGAAATGGCTTTATATTTAATAATTATTATTATTTTTATTTCAATATTTAATATTTTATTTACAGAAATATTATCAAAAATTTTTGTTATTTTTCCTTATGAAATAAATGGCATTATATTCTCTATGTTTCAAGGAGTATTATATGCATTTTATTTTATAATAACTTTAATTTTATTAATCAAATTATATAAAATTAGATATTTAGATTATTATGATTATTACAAAAATAAAGAAGAAATTAATACTTATGATAATAATCTTAAAAATTTAAACGAAAAAAAAGAAAAAATAATTATTAGAGATGCTAAAAATTTTAATCCTTTTCATTTTATATACAAAGCTTTTATAATATTTGCTAAAGCTATTTGTTTAATTTTATTATTATTTGTAGCGTTTATCTTTGTATTATTATGTACTATTTTAATGTTTGATATTTATTTTATTTATTATGGATTACTACTTGTTTATTTTGCATTCATATTATTATCCTTAATTACTATATGCTATATAATTTTAGAAATAATAATTAAACTAGTATTTAATTTAAAAATTAAAGGAAAAAAATTATATATAATGTTTATTACATCATTAATAGTTCTAGGATTATCTATTGGTTTATCTATATGTGAGATTACTACTTATCAGACAACAAATCAGGATTATAATTTTAAATTAGATGAAATAGACATTGATATGAAAAATAATTTAATTATGAATCAACTATTATATAATAATGATGTTGAAGTAATTTTTGAAAACAGAGACGATATATTAATAAAACTCTATAGTGCTGAAAAAATGAATGGTAATCTTGCTATTCAAAACTATAAAGATAATGGTTATGAATTTACTTACTATCGCACTTATAATTTATATTTAACAAGTTCAATAAACGAAATGATTAATATGTACTTAATGCAAATTAAAAATAAAACATTATTTATAGATGAAAATAATTGGTATAAAGTAAAAGTATATATAAGTAAAGATAATTACAATAAAATAAAAGATAATTTATATAACTATAATAATTTATATGAAGAATAAAATTGAAAATAAAATAAATAAAAATAAAGGACACTAAAGTTTACGAGTGTCTTTTTACTTTAAAAGTAATAAATAAAAAAGTAATTTCAATATTTATAAATAGCAAATTTTTTAACAATAAAGAATAGGCAAATCATAATCCCTTAATTGAGAAAATAAATAGTCTAAATCTAACAAATAATTGTATCTATAATATTTAGAAATAGAAGAATAAATTCTATCTAATTTTTTAAATTTATATTCTAATGTAATTTCAATAGTGTCTAATTCGTTTATTATTTCAGGTAATCCTGTTCTATTTCCATATTCATCTTTTGGTATTCTTAAATACTTTTTATTTAAATATTCACAAAAATTTTTTAAATCATCACTAATTATTTCTATAATAATATCTTTATTTTTATTATAAAAATTAGCATAATTTTTGTTAATTTCATTTTCTAATTCTTTTATTGAATAATTATTATTAAGTTTTTTAAATAATTTATTTATAAAATAATTACTTACATTATTTGATTTTATATAATCAAAATACATATTATTAAATAATTTTTTTCCAATAACTTTTTTTCTAACTTCATAAGTATAAATTCCATTTTCATAATAATAATTTTTTTTATCAATTTGAGGTACAAGAATCTCTTGCCTATTCTTGTAAGTTGCAACATTAAAATCTTCTAAAAATTCAGAAATTAAACTAAATGAATCAAATAATTTCTGATCTTCTTCAGAAGAATATAAATAATTTAAAATAGGTATTATTTGATATTTTGCAAAATCATAAATTAATTCACCCTTTGTATACTTTTTTGATTTAGTCAAAGCTAATTTATCTACTAAAAGAGAATACTGTATATCAAAAGATTTATTGTATGAAAGCATAATAGTAGTATTACCCATAGTTGCATCAGAATATAATTTATAATTGTCGATTTCTTTTTTTACATAATTTATTATAAAGTACAATATTATTATGGTAATTAAAACTATAAACGTAATTATAAGCAATGTATCTTTTTTTGTTAACTTTTTACTTTTCATATTTTTTCTAATACTCCATCTACCATTTCATAAACATCACTACATAACATTTCAATATCTTCATGATAATGACTAGTTAAAATAATTGTTAATCCGTTTTTATTCATTTCTAAAAATTTATTTCTAAAATAATTAACACTATCTTTATCCAAACCATTAAAAGGTTCATCTAATATTAATACTTTAGGATTTTCCATAATTGATTGTGCAATTCTCAATTTTTGTTTCATTCCTGTTGAATAATTTTTATATTTTGTTTTATCAAATGGATTAAGCCTAACAAATTCTAAAATTTTGTATATATCTTCATCTTTAACAATTCCTTTTAATGAAGCTAAAAATTTTAAATTATTAAATCCATTTTCGTCGTCTAAAAAACCATTATCTATTAAAACTCCATAATCATCATTTACATTATAAGTACTATATTCAACACTTCCTTCAGTTGGAAAATATAAATTTGTTAAAATTTTTAATAATACTGTTTTACCAGAACCATTACGACCAATTATTCCTATAATTTTTCCTTCCTCGATAGTTATATTAATTTTTTTTAATACTTCTTTATCCTTAAATTTTTTAGTCAAATTTTTAACAACTATTATATTGGCCATTTTATACATCTCTCCTCTCAAATAATTTTATAATAAGTTTATATAATGTTATATTAATTAATACGAAAAACAAAATAATAATTAATGAAAAATTAAACTTTAATTTATTTAAATTAAATAAAATATTTAATAATATTCCTATAATAATATCATATACAAAAAGGAAGATCATCGAAAGAAATGAACTGTCAAATTGTATGTAAAAATATGTATATATTAAAGTTAAAGATATTGTAAATAATAATTTATATATTGTAACAATTAATATTTTATTTGTTAATTCAAATTTGATATCTTTAAAGAAGTACCATACTGAAAAAAATAAAAATATGAAAATTAAAAAAATTATTATAGAATATATTATATTTAAAATCATTACAGATTTAATTAATTTTTTTCTTTCAATTCTTGGTACAATTGAAGACCCTATTGCTATAAATATAAAGTCCACAAACTTAATAGATACATATAAAATAATTGATAAATATGAAAATTCTAATAAAAAGGAAAAAAGCATAGATCCATCATAAAATGCATTCGGCATTAAATAAGAATAAAATAAATATATATTATCAGTAATTCCCATTTGTAACATCAATTCTTGTTTAACACTTAAAATCATATCATAACTATAATAAATAAGACCAAATGTTAAAAAAAACCATAATATATAAAAAGGACTTTTTATTATTTTTAAAAAAATTTTTTTCATATATTTACCTTAATTGCTCTTTTAAATAAAAATTTAGATATAATACCCATAACTATACTTAAAATAAAAATTATATAAATTGGTAAAAAAACATTTGTAACACTTGAATCAAAAAACAAAATTTGAGAATAAAAGCAATAAATAGAATTGTAAAAAATAAATGGAACGTGTTGAAAAAGAACATATGGTAAAATTGAAAATAATCCATTTGTAATTACAAAGACAAAATATGAAAGAGGCTTATTTTTAACCAAAGCTACTATTGATAATGAAATAAAGTATATAACTATTCCAAATAAAAATGTCATTAAAAAATCCAATCCAACCATTAAAAATGGGTTAATACTGTATGCATTATACAAATATGCCGAATCTAAAAAACTAACTTCACTAATATAATGCGTATATGAATACCCAACTGGAAAAAACAAAGATAAAATAACGAAATATAAAACTTTAGGAGCCAATAATATAAAACCATAATAGAAGCTATCAGATAATAAAAATTTATTAATATATTTTGTTTTACCTATTCTAGTTATTTTTGAAATACATGCACTTTTATAAAATTCACAACTATAATTATTACAAATCTTATTAAATATTAATAAAATAGCTATAATAACAAAAACAAAATAAAAAATATTTGAAAATGTAGCCACATATAAATAAAGAGATGAAAAAATGTTTTTAACATCGCTTTCAACGTACAATATAATATCATTATTAATGCTAAATAAGTATTTTGGACTTCCACCCAAATACTCATTAACATAATATTTAACATAAGTTGGTATATATTTAATCACATTATAAAAAAATTCTCCTTTAATTGACATAAAAATTAACAATAAAACTAAAAATATCATCAATATAAATAATATTGTAAATTTTGATTTTATTTTATTTTTTAACATAACTCCTCCAATAATTAAAATATAATATAATCATTTAATTAATCAGTATTGTACCAACATACAATTAAACTATTAAAATAAACTTTAAAAAATTTTTTCCATATTTCTTTCCTCTTTTCAACAAAAATGTAACAATTTTGTCAAAAAAATGAAAGGACTTATTCGGTCCATTCCTTTTTTTATAATAATTTAAGTTAAGTCTAACATATTTTTAATTATTTCAAAGAAGTAATTACATATTGATTGAGTGTTATTTTCATTATTATTAGAAATACATTCACAGTTTTCATTAAAAGTCAAATAGTCACCATATTTACTAACATAATCTAACAATTTATATTTTAAATCATAGTTATACTCTTTTTGTAAATTATTTTGATTATCTAAAATTTGTAAATTTATTATCTTTGTATCAGAGAAAAATATTGCATTAATATATAAGTCATTATCTTGCTTTTTTAAAATATAATCTTTATTTACTTTATTAAATTTGTTTTTTATTAAATCAATTATTTTAGTATCATCATTTAAAACATTTTCCTCATTTTTTTTAATATTTTTATATTTATTAAAAATCAAATTATCATTTACATAATCTCTAGTAATAACCAATTTCATAATTTCTACTTTATCTTCAAAATATATTTTTACAAATAAATTTTGAAAAATATCATTTAATTTTGAAAAATCAAATATTTCTTCATACCCATAATAGTCATTTATTAATATGTTATTCCCGTTTGTAGTATATAATATTTTATCTCCATATATAATTTCCATTTTCTTTATTTGATTATTATTATTTTCAAAATTACCCAAATCAAAATATATTTTTTCTTTAGTTTTTATAATTAATCCATTATTTAAAACAAAATTACTGCTTTTACCAGATATTGTATATATTTTTATAGACTTGTATTGGTTTAAAAAATAATAACCTAAAAATAAAAACATTATAAAAATAGTTAAAAATATCAATAATTTCAATTTTTTATTTATTTTATTTCTTTCTTTATATAGTTCTAAAGCCACATTTTTTGTAGTATTTTTTTCTTCTGCTAAAAGTTCATCAATTGTTACATTTAGAACTTTTGCTAATATATTAAGACTAGAAATATCAGGTGTATTGATACCACGCTCCCACTTGCTTATTGCTTCTCTAGTTATTGGAATCTTTTTTGCTAATTCTTCTTGCGTCCATCCCTTTTCTAGTCTTAATTCTTTTATAAATTTTCCTAGTTCATTATACTTCATAAAAAATGCACTCACCTTCTTTTATATCTTAATTTAAAATTTAAGAAAAAGTAAAGATAAGAGAAATATTATTTTTTTGCTTGCATTAATCAGTTAATCATAATAAAATAACATTTTTTTATCTTTAATGGGTGTATCACAACTAATAAATATTATATCATTTAGATCACTAAATTCAAATAAATTTTTATGTTTATATTAATGCAACAGTATTCATATTCAATGAATATTTCATTGTTCAAATTTTTTTAAAAAGACTAAACGGTATTTTTCTAAAAGTTTTACCTTCATTTAATTTAATTTTTTTCTTTAAAAAAAGCATTTGCAAGTTCAAAAGAATATGTATATAATACAAGTGGATATAAAAAATTGTTTAGGAGTTGGTATTATATGAAAAGAAAAATAATTGTTATTTTGACACTATGCTTATTGGTCTTTGGTTTATCTTTTTATATTGGAAAAAATAATTTATTTCATGATGTAGATAATGCGTTAGATAAAGAAGAAAATAATAATGTTGAAGAAAAAAATCTAGAGGAAAATCCAACATTAGATAATTCTTCTTCTAGTAATCAAAATATTGATGATTCAAATGTAGAAGATAATCCTATTAGTAGTGATGAAAAAAATACAAATGATTTACAGTCTAATACTACTGATACAAAAACGAACCAAAATACAACAAATAATAATACAAAGACAAATAAAAATACAACAGTATCTAAAGATAATAGTACAAGCAAAAATACTAGTAGTGAAAATAATAATACAAATAATAGTGCAAATAAAACCGAAGAAAAAGAAGAAAAAAAGATTGTTAATACAGAAAAAAATGTTACAGAATTAGAATTTAAATATGAAAAATATGGAACTAAATTTTATTCAGTTAATTATTATAATATTTATACTTATAATGATGGAACAAAAGAAAAAGAATTTCTTTTTACATTGTCTACCAAAATGGATACAAGTGGTTATAATGGAACAGTATCTTCAATGTTAGAAGAAGCAAAATCTACAGTAGAGAAAAATAAAAAAGAATATGAAAAACTTTTAGATATAGTTAATGGTTATAGAGAAGAAAAAGGAGTTGCACCATTAGAACTTGATGATAAATTAACACTTCTAGCAACAATTAGAGCTATGGAGATGGCTTATTATAACAATATGAGTCATGTTAGACCTAAAGGTGGTTATTATAATGATATTTTTAAAGAACTAAATATACCATCCCCATTCGCTAGTGCTGAAAATATTGCAGCTGGTCAAGCAAATGCCGAATCTGCAGCAAAATCATGGAGAAATTCAAAAGATGGACATTATGAAAGTATGATAAATTCAACTTATAAAAAAGTTGGTTTAGGAATGTTTAAATTAGAAGGAAGTGGATATGGTACTTATTGGGCCCAAGTATTTACTTCATAATTTACTAAATAATTAATTTAACCTCGTTTCTTATTCAAAACGAGGTTTTTATATGAGTAAATTATTTATGCTTTTAATGCACATCTAAAAATTCATTTTTTTTAAAATAAAAATGACTATGTTCTGTCACGAAAAAAATTAAGTCATTTGACATTTTTTGACTTATTATGTAGTTTTAAAAATACTGTTCGTTTTTTTAAATTAGTTTAAATTTATCTCTTTTTTTTAAAATCTGCGACAAATTTTCGCGACACTTTCGCGAATCTGCTTTAAAAAAAGCTGTCGTAAATACATGTACTTTTGGACATAAAAAAAACAAACCCTTTATTTATAAGGATTTGTTTCATATTCTAAATGGCGCCCGATGTAGGACTCGAACCTACGACCTAACGGTTAACAGCCGTGCGCTCTACCGACTGAGCTAATCGGGCATTACTCCAATAGTATAATACAAAAATTATACTATTGTCAACAAATTTATAAATATTTTTTTAATTCATCAATGTTTTTTTCTAAAGTAGATTTTAGTCTATTTGCTAATACAATTATTTCAGCATCATCACAATTATAAGAATTAATTTTTTCAGTTATTTCTATTATTCCCTTATTAGTTCCTTCCATCATCATTTTAGCTATTGTTTGATCAGAAGAATCTTTTAACATTTTCATTTCACTCATCATTTTACTACTCATTTTGGCCATTAAACCTAATTCTTCATTTTGTTTACCATATTTTTTTAAAATATTTTCTGCTTCATTACAAATACTTTGATATTCTTCACGTTCTTGTTTTAAAAGCTTTATAAATTTTTCATTATTAGCTTTAGTAATAATATCATCAATTCCTATAACACCCATTTCAGCATTTTTAAAAATATAATTTAAAAATTCTACTTCTTCATTTTTCTTTTCCAAAATAAATCACCCATTTAAAGTATGGATGTTTTATTTATAAATTATACTTCTTGAACAACAGCAATTATCATTGGTTTACATTCTGTTTCTTCAAATAAATAATTGCTCAATTTTTCTCTAATCTCTACTTTTATTTTATTATAATCAACAAATGTTGGTGTAATATTATTATTAATTATTTCTTCACAAATATTTTTTATTTCTAAAATAAGGTCTTTAGAATCTTTAACATAAATAAATCCTCTAGTTGTAACTTCAGGTCCTACTAACATAACTTTATCTTTTCTAGATATTGTAGCGCTTATTAAAACAATTCCATTTTCTGCTAACATCTCTCGATCTTTAATAACTAGTTCTCCAACATCTTCACTAGATATACCATCAATTAATACATCATTAACTTTAACTTTTTCATTTGATTGCATAAGTTTTCCATCAATAAAAGTAACTACTTCTCCATTTTGCTTAAGTAAAATATTTTCAGATTTTATACCAAGACGACTAGCTAAATTGGCATTATTAACCATATAACGATACTCACCTTTAACAGGCATATAATATTTTGGATGAACAAGTTTTATCATAAGCATTATATCTTCACTTGAAGGATGATGTAAAATAACTTTATCACTTGGAATATTTATAATATTACATCCAAATTTTGCAAGTTCATTTTCAAGTTTTACTAAAGCTTTTTCATTATTATCATATCTAGGTTCAGCAAATACAATACTATCAGAAGGTTTTAAAGTAATATATTTATCATAACCATGCAATATTTTACTTATGTTTGCAAAAGGATTTGCCCTTTCATCACTTATTAATAAAATTGCATTATCATCATTTATATTTGATAAATCTCCTATAATACCTAATTCCACATCTAAATATTTTTCCTTAATAGCAAAATTAACAACGTTTTGTAATTTTTTCCCCATTATAACTATTTTTCGGTGACTGTTTCTAGCGGCATTAAAAATATCATTAATAGTATATAAATGATATGGTAAAATAGAAAAAATTATTCTTTTTTCATTATGTTTAACAATATCTTTAAAAAATTCTTCTAAACGATGATTAGGGGAAGTATGCCCTTTTCTTTCAGAAAAAGTTGATTCACCCAACATACATAATACTCCTTGTTTACCAACATAAGCAATTTTTCCTAAATCCATATCATATGCTCCTAACATAGTTGGATCTATAACAAAATCGCCTGTATAACATATTGCTCCATCTTTTGAATTAATAACATACATTACAGAATCAGGAGTACTATGAGAAACAGAAATTGGAAAAATCGAAATATTATTATCAAAATTAATTTTACGATGTGGTTTTATTTCAATAATATTTTTTTCACTTATACCATGTTCTTCTAAAACAAATTTTGTAAATTTAGTTGAAAATATTTTCAAATTCGGTAATTCTTTTGATAAATCAGCTACACTACCCATATTTTCACTATGACCGTGGGTAATAAACAAACCTTTTATTCTTTTTTTATTCTTAATTAAATAACTAAAATCAGGCATAATATAATCAATACCTAAAAGATTAGAATTAGCGTATTTAAGTCCACAATCAAAAACAAAAATATCATCATCTATTTCTACAACATACGAATTCTTTCCATTTTCAGCAAGACCACCCAAGCCAAAAATTTTAATTTTACTCATTTTATCACACGCTTTCTTTAACTTTTTACTTTTATTTATAAAGTTTCTTTCACTAAATAAATTATAACAAAAAAAAGAGTTGAAATCAATCTCTTTAATAATACTATCTTTTTCTCTTTAATAATTTTTCTGGTTCTCTAACATATAATCTAACTATTGAACCACAATTTGCACATACTTTTACACTAATTTGTTGATTAAAATCAGTAAGAACACTTTTATAATTTGTTAAACAAAGTAACGAATTATTAATTGCAAGTTCAGCTTCAATCATTTTTTCACATCCACAAAATGGACATTTATCTTTTATATCCATAAAATGACTCCATTCGAATTAATAATATAGCATTTATTCAAAAAAAAAGCAATATAATGCTTATCTACTTTCTGTAATTAATTCACTAACAAACATAACATTTAAATCTTGATAAAATACTTGTCTTATTAATATTTTAAAATCAGATAAACTTACATTATCGTTTATAAAAATAATATGACCTGATTCAATATTATCTTTTATTGTCGATAAATTATAATTATTTAAAGTCATTGTTGATTCAATTAAATATTTTTTATTTTTTCGACAAATATCAATAATATTATTATTTATAAAACAAAGATTTTTATTAATATTAGAATTATTTAACATTAATTCTACTTTATTATATTTTTCATAATCATTATTAATTTGTTCAAAATTAACATTAGGATCAAAAGTATTATAATCAATTAATCTAGTAATTTTAATTTTTTTATCTTCAGCATAATCAATTATTTCTTGATTATCTTTTATAATAATAGAAACACCATTTTTATTTTTATTTCCCTTTTTAATTATTTTATCTTTATTATTTTCTAAAGATATTTCTGGAATAACTTGATCATATTCTAAATAATATGAATTAAATGTATCTAAATAACGCATATTATTATAACTTTTTAAGACATTAACTGAATAACCATTAAGTCCCGGAATAATATAATTATCTTCAATTATTGCACTTACTGGATCAATATTATAATCTTTACTATTTTCATTTATTATTTCAACTAAATTACTATTATTTATAACAATTTTACTCATTTTTTCAGTGTAATAAAAGCTTCCAATTAATACTATTCCAAGAGCAAAATATTTTAAAAAATATTTCATTAAACTCACCTTTAATAAATTATAATTATGCAAATAAATTTTTATTCTTTAATCAAATATAATTAATTATCACTTATTTTCATTATTAACATCTATTTTTTTATTTGTTGACAAAAATGTAACTCTTTCAGCAATAACATCTGTAACAAAATGAACTTTTTTATTTTCATCTTCATATTTGCTTGATTGAAGTCTTCCCTTAACTCCAATTACATCACCAACATGACAATACTCTGTCGTAGTAGCAGCCACACTATTCCATAAAATACATCTTATAAAATCACTTTCATATATTCCTTCAGCATTTTTAAAATTTCTATTAACTGCTAGAATAACTGATGTAACTTTTTTATTTTCATCAACTTCAATTATTTCGGGATTTTGAGTAAGTCTTCCAACTAAAATAACATTATTCATTTATAATCCTCCTTTCTCATTCAAAATAACATAAAATTGTTAAATAACCAAATTGTTAAATATTATAAAATTTAACTAATAAAATCAACCAATTATATAGAAATTTAGAGCAAAAAAAATTACTAAATATCTTAATTTAGCAATTTTTAATCTTTTATTAATCTATTTAATTCAACAGCATATTCCATTGGTAATTCTTTTTTAAAATCAGCAATAAATCCCATAATTAATAATTCTTTAGCCTTATTTTCCGATAATCCTTTACTCATTAAATAATTTAATATTTCCTCATTAACTTTAGAAATTGTAGCTTCATGTTCTAAAGTACTAGAATCATTTAAAACAATATTTTTAGGATAAGTATTACTACTTGATAAATTATCTAAAATCAATGTATCACATGCAACTTTAGCATAAGAATTTAAAGCATTAACACCAATATTAACTAACCCCCGATAATTACTTAAACCTCCTGATTCAGCAATACTCTTACTAATAATATTGCTTTTAGTATTTTTACCTATATGAATCATTTTAGCACCAGCATCTAATTTTTGATTATTTTTAGCATAAGCAATAGATAAACTATTACCAATAGAATTATCACCTTTTAAAATGCAACTTGGATATTTCATAGTAATTTTACTTCCAATATTACCATCTACCCATTCCATAACGCCAAAATCATCAACTATAGCTCTTTTAGTAACTAAATTATAAACATCTTTACTCCAATTTTGAATAGTAGAATAACGAACATGAGCATGTTTACCAACAAAAATTTCTACTACTCCGGCATGAAGTGATGAAGATGAATAACTTTTAGCAGTACAACCTTCAATATATTCTAAACTACTATAATCATCTACTATTATAATAGTTCTTTCAAATTGTCCTAAAGATTCACTATTAATTCGAAAGTAACTTTGAAGAGGACGATCCAACTTAATATGAGGTGGAATATATATAAATGAACCTCCACTCCATAAAGCACCATTTAAAGCCGTATATTTATTTTCATCATATTTAACTAATTTATTAAAATATTTATAAAAAAGATCTGGATATTTTTTTAAAGCTTCATCAGTTGAAGTAAATATAATATTTTTATTTTCAGCTGATGCTGAATTTTTATGATATACTACTTCACTTTCATATTGATTAGAAACTCCATCTAAATACTTTTTTTCAGCTTCTATCACTCCTAAAGAAGCAAAAGTATTTTTAATCTCTTCATCAACATTTTTCCATTCTTCTTCAATTTTATTATTTTCACTTTTATAATAATTTATATTATTAAAATCTATATCAATTTTAGGTCCAAAGCTAGGATTATCTAATTTAAAAAAAGTCTCTAAAGCTTTTAAACGAAAAGAAAGCATTTTATCATCTTCCCCTTTTTTATTAGATAACCATTTAACAAAATCTTTATTTAAAACTTTATACATAAAGCATCCCCTTTAAATAATACACTAAAAACAATTCAAAAACAATTGTAATTTATTATTTCATTTGCTAAAATTATTATAGGAGAATATGTTTATGAATAATGAATTATTTATAAGTCAAAACAAAACGATATATCCATCTTTAGCTAACTTTTCAATAGTAAATAATAAATTAATTTTAAATTTAGATAAAACTTATATAATTCCACTTACTCATATTAATTTATCAACTATTAATTCAAATATATTTTTATTAAATCCAATTGAATTATTTCAAAGCTTATATATTTTAGAACTATTATATAAAAACGAATTAAATAATAGTGAAATAACTTTTATTAATAACTATGTAAAAAAATATTTGAACTTAAATGATTTAATTCTTACTAATCAAAGTGATGAAAATATCCGTGTAAATTCCTTGGGAATTCCCATTTATACAGCTTATAATGATTATTTCATTAATTCTCCATGTGCCAATGAAATTAAAAATACAATAAATAGTCATACTGAAGATATAGAAAAAGGAGGAAAAGGAATGCGATTAGTGCTTTCTAATCCTAATTTTAAAGGTGAATTTGAAGAAGAAAATTCTCTGCCATATATTGAACGGGCTGGTTTTACCACATTATTTATTATTTTTGGTACTTCAATATTAACTATAATATATATTATTTTCTTTATTGCTAAATAATTATAAACTAAATAATAAGCTCTATAATAAAGCTATAATAAAGCACTATAATAAAACGCTTGACATTTACTTAATAATATAGTAAAGTAATTTCTTGATTTTTAGGGGGTTTAATAATGTTTGGTGAAAAATTAATTATTGGCACTGCACAAGGAAAAATTGATGGAAAAGGAAGAATTATTCTTCCCAATTTTACTTATGCTAGTCCTAACGATGAACTTATTTTACAAGTTTTAGATACAGAAAAAGAAACATTTCTTAAATTATCATTATGTAAAAACTATCTTGAACTAATTAAAAAATTTCAAGAACTTAAAGAAAAAGCCACATCAATTGAAGAATTTGAAAAATATAGTCGTGAAATAGAAATAATTTGTTTAAAAATTGCTTGTTGTGTAAAAATAGATGATCGTAGAAGATTTAATATTCCCAATTCAATAATGAAAGAAAATAATCTTTTACCTGGTGATGACATTTTTATTAAAGGAGCTGGCACTTCAACATTTATCTTAAAGAAAAAATAGTCGCAAGACTATTTTATTTTGATTCAACAATAAGTTTAATAGCAGTTTTTTGTTCTCCATTAATTGAAATATCATTAAATGCAGGTATTACTACTAAATTATCTCCCGTTGGAGCTACGAATCCTCTACAAATAGCTATTGCTTTAATGGCTTGATTTAGAGAACCAGCACCAATTGTTTGAAGTTCTACACTTCCCTTTTCCCTATAAATATTTGCAATAGCACCAGCTACTTTACTGGGATTAGATTTACTAGATACTTTTAAAATTTCCATAATATATTCCTTTCTTGTCTAATTAAATATATGAACCAATTTTAAAAATATTCTTTTATAAATAATTATTTAACTTTTTTATTTTTTCCATCTTTCTTGGGCGTAAATTCATCTTTTTTATTAATAATAAATGCTACCAAAGGATCCATTAAATCTAAAATTCCATTGATAAGGAAGAAAAATCCTAAAACAAGAATTTGTATATCACTAGTATAATATAAATTCAATGTCGTAATTATACCAGCAATTATAAATAAAACTAAATTGACTACGTTAAGTTCCCATAACTTATTTTTACGATCATGATAATAATCACTTTCTTTTAATTTAGTTAAACTCATAAGTATTATCCAAATAAATAAAAGTAAAGCTAAATTCCAAGGTTCAGTTATATCTAAAAATAACAATAAAATAAGAATTAATAAAGAGCTAAGAGAAGTACTAAATCCAGAATATTCTTTAAAACTTAAAATTAAAATATTTTTAATTAAATGAACTATTCCATATAAAGATATTATTAAGATAAAAATTAACCTAACATTCATAACACCAAATATTGGAAGAATACAAATAATTGCTCCTATAGCGATTAAAATCCATCCAGTAATAAATTCTACTAAAGTTCTTTTATTCATATTACCACGCTTTCTTTATTTAAATTATAATTTATTCCCATAAATATTTCAATTATTTTTTACATCACCAAATTTACGATCACATTTATTATAATATATTAAAGCTTCATCAAATTCTTTCTCATCAAAATCAGGAAAAAAAGTATCAGTAAAATAAATTTCTGCATAGAAATTTTGATACAACATAAAATTACTTAATCTATGTTCTTTACCAGTTCTAATTAATAAATCTATTGGAGGTAAATCTTGATATAAATATTTTCTAAATGTTTCTCTATTTAAAGCTTCTTTTTTTAAAAAACCACTATTTAAATCATTTGCAATTTTTAAACAAGCATCAACTATTTCTTCTTGACCACCATAATTTAAACAAATATTTAAAATACATTTTGTATTATTTTTTGTTTTCTCAATAATATGTTTCATTGCCTCAATAACATCACTTCTTAAATTACAAGTTCTTCCACTAAAAACAACTTTAATATTATCTTTACATATAGTATCTAATTTTGTTTTAAAATAATATATTAACAAATCCATTAAATTATTTACTTCTTCTTCACTTCTTTTAAAATTATCTGTTGAAAAGGCATAAACTGATAAATATTTAATTCCTAAATTTTTAGCATAAAGAGCTATCTTCTCTAAAACCTTACCACCAGCTTTATGTCCTTCACTTCTATTTAAGCCTTTTTCTTTAGCCCATCTTCCATTACCATCCATTATTATTCCAACATGTAAAGGTATTTTATTCATAAAAAACTCCTATCTAAAAAAGTGGCATAGCCACTTTATTTTATTACTAAATTAAAAGCAAAAATAATATATAAACACATTTTATATTTAACTTTAAATACTAAAGTCTCATATATAGATACTAATAAATCACAT
This sequence comes from uncultured Bacilli bacterium, assembly GCA_947629465.1. Lineage (GTDB taxonomy): Bacteria > Bacillota_I > Bacilli_A > RF39 > UBA660 > SIG200. The sequence continues at coordinate 22,098 of CANRDZ010000005.1, forward strand.
AAACAAACAATATACCCTTCTTTACTTTTAGGTTTATATTTAGTAGCATTAACTTTTTCTCTTTTATTTATAAAAGGAAAAGCATTTTTTACTAATGCATAATGATACATATGTGTTTCTATAATATTAGCTTCATTTTCATTTATATCAAAATATAATTTAGCATTTTTAACACTAATTTTAGGATGGTTTAAATAAGAAATATCTTCATTTTCATTTGTATTACCATGAAAAAAATCATGTAAAAGTCCAGATATAGCGGCATCTTTACTATTTCCTTTAAACATTTTTGTAACTAAATAACTTAAATATGACACTCTTTTACAATGATCATATCTAGTTGAACCATGATGAATATCATTTTTTAATAACAAAAAATTTTCATTATCTACCATATTTTTTATAATTTCTCTATATTCATTTTTTAATTTCATCTATTAATACCTCTTTTTATTTAATCTATTAAATAATATTAAAGACTTTACAATTATATCATATGTTTTACTAAAATGCAAAATTAACGCTTTCTTGTTAACAAAATAGAATCTTTGATATCAGTATCTTTAGTAATTTCACTAGTTCCTTTAAAAGATATTAATTCTAATTCAAGATCTTTCAATATTTTTTTAAGTTGTTCAATATTATATATTGATTCCCAACTTACCTCTCCACAAGAATATTTATCTGTTTGATATAAATAACTTATGAGTAATTTTCCATTATGGTTAAGTTTATCTACTAATTTATAAATTAAATTTTTTATAATTTCATAATTATCTAAATAAGTAGCTACATTTGATAGCCAAATATTATCATAAAAATCATGTAATTCAATTTTTACTAAATTTCCTTCTATAAAATTAGGTATTACTTTTTTTACTTTATTTTTTGCTTCTAAAAAAGAAGATTTACTATTCAAATATTTATTTATACTAGTTATAACTATTTGTTCACATTCATCTAAAGTAAATAATTTTTCTCTAATATCTATTGGAATAAACATTTGAAATAAATTATACCAAAAAAAATATGAATCTTTATCTAATGAAATAAGTGTAGAAGATAACTTTTCAAAAATTCTTATATTAAAAGCACTATAATTATATTTATATCTTCTAGGATAATTTACATATCTCAAAAATTTAAAAAAATCTTCATAATCCAAACATATTATAGCAGCTACTTTCAAAAAATAATAATATTTAGCATAAGGATTGATATCTACTAAAGTAACATTCTTACACCCACTACAAATAGCATTTATAGCTTGATCACCAGAACTTCCAACAGTAAGTAAAGATTTATTTTTTAAATCAAATTCATTAATATAACCATTAATATTTTCATTACTAAATGGATATATTCGATAAAAACTAAATTTACTACTTTCATCATATACCATACGTCCATTTAGTCTTTTAATTGCTTTATTTAAATTAATTTCTAAATTACCATCCATAAAACCTCTTCAACTCCAAAAACATATTCTATCATAAATTACTTAATATTAAAACTCGAACTTATCAAATAATTAAAAAAGTCCGAGTTTGGTACCTATCTGGTGCCGATTGGCAGAATTGAACTGCCCTTTGATGCTTACCATGCATCTGTAATGCCTCTATACTAAATCGGCTTATAAAATATATAATTATATTATTTTATAATTATATATTTTTCAACATTTTTATTTATTCTTTACTTTTTTTCTTTTTAATTTTATCATCTTCAAAAATATCATAAAATTCTTTTGTCTCTTCTTCTTTATTTACTATTTCTTTTATTTCATTAATATCTTCTTTTATTATACTTTCATTTATTTCTTCTTCAATTTTAGCTTTTTTTTGCTTATTCTTCTTTTTATTTTTTTTAGTTTCAGGTTTAATTTCTTCTTTTTTACTTTCTAATTCTTTTTTTAATTCATTATTCTTTTTTATAGTTTTTCTCTTGCTAGAATTTAAATTAATTAAACAAATAATAGCTAAAAGTAAACCTATACCAAAGGCTACTATAACATAAAAATATGTTTGATTTAAATCTTCTAAAGATTCTATAATACTTTGATCATAATAAGCAAATGTCTTATTAACAGAATCATAATTATAAAAATCCTTTTCACCATTTAAAACATTTATACCATAAACTATATAATTTTGTGAATCTTCACGTGCTTTAAAAACTGTATAAGTATTTCCATCTATTTCTTCTTCATATTTTGTCAAACCTTTTAATTCATCATCATAATCTAAAACAATAATTTTTAAACTAGTTCCTATAGTTTCTGTATATTTTTTATAATTACCATTATCATATATAAAATTTAAAACAGTACCATCATCTTTTTTTAATCCAACTAAAGTATAATCCAATTTTTCATTATAACAAGCCGGTATCTTTAAACCATTAATCTCAACTTCACTTTCATTATATAATTCTGGACAACTATAATTACTGCGAAGTTTTATAACTGTATAATTTAAATTATTAATTGTTACATTAATAGGATTTTCATCAATAACATTTACTAAAATTGTATAAGTTTTTTCACTACCATTTTCCGCTCTTACAACGACATTAACTGTATTAATTCCTTCCGTTACTTCTATAGTACCATCACCAGATACATGAGATTTACTATCACTTGGAGTAGCATTTACTTTAATACTATTAGTACCTTCTGGAACATTAATAGAATAATTTAAAGTATCTTTATTAAATACAGGATCTAAAGTGTATCCTTCAATACTTAAACTTTTTAAATTATTATCTTTAGAATAACTAGCCTCTAATTCTTCTTGAGTTATAATTTTAATTGTTTTAGTAGATTGGCTAACAGTCATTTCATTCATATCATTATCATAAACTAAAAGACTTCCAATTGATAATTTTGATGATCCAGTTTTTAAAGTTTTAAATTTAAATGTATAAGTTTTACTTTTAACACCATCTACACCAGAAGCATAACCAACCATATAATTACCAGAACTTTCAGCTGTAGATGAAGTTAATTGTAAATATTTTTTATCATAATTAAGTTGCATTTCCCAACTACCAATTGGTGTATTACTAGATAATTTAACTGTTACTGTAACACTATTATTAACGACAATTTGATTAGAAGATGAAATAGAAACACTAGCGCTTGCAGCATATACTAAATTAGGTAATAAAACTAAATTTAATATTGTTAATAACAAAATCGTAAATTTTTTCATATCTTACTCCTTTACTGAACTATTGTATAAGTTCCCAAAATATTTTTTTGAATTTGTAATAAATCTAAAGCATTTATTTTTCCATCACCTGAAGTGTCTCCAGCATGAAAATATTCATTATTTAATGTGTATGTTTTTAAAATATTTTTTTGAACTTGTAATAAATCTAAAGCATTTATTTTTCCATCTCCTGAAGTATCACCTTTAATTAAAACAACTAAAGTTTCACTTTTTTCTTTATTACTAACTGTTACTTTAAAACCAGTACCAATTAAACCATCTGTTACAACATTATCATTACTATCTTTAATAATAACACTATTAGCACCAGAAATACTTTCTATAGTATTTTTAACTGTACTTACTGAAGTATTAGGATTAATACCGGCAATTTGATTTGTTTGATATTTATAACCACTACTAACTATTATTGTATTAATATCTAATGTAGTTTTAATATCATCATCAGGCATCGGAACTGCACCACTATTTTGATTAAAATCACTTTTATCCATATTATTATAAACAGGAATATGAAAAATAAAATCGCTATCTAAAATATTCATATTTTTATAAGATTTATAAGTTGTTTTTGCTTCACTAGAAGGAGCAGCAATATTAGTCATATATTGATGACCATATAATCTACTACTTTCAGTGGGAACAACATTAAATTTTTGAAGATAACCACTATACTGACCAACAGAAATATAAGATGAAGCTATTCCACTAGCCCCTCCATATATAGCATTATACAAACTATCCCATTTTTTAGCATAAGCATATTCTAATCCACAAAGTGTTGTTCCTTTAGAAGTGGCACAACTATCAGTAACTCCAAAATTATAAAAGTTATAATATCCTAAATATTTACCACCTTCACCATCATATACCCCACTATAAAGATTATAAAGTGAATTACTATTACCAAGCTCTTGTAAAATTCGACTTGATACAAAAATAGGACTTATATTTGCAGCCAGTGAAGCTGTATTAATTATTTCTCCTAAATTATTTCCAATCCCCACATGATAAGTATAGAATTGAGCATTTTTAATAATATTATTTATTGCATCGACATATTTATCTTTTAAAGTATCACTATATTTTAAATATTCAAATTGAAAAATAGTATTTTCTGAAAACCAATTCCTAGGATCCATATAATAAGCTACTGCTTTAGAAGATGCTGGATACCAAATACTAGTATAAGCATTTTTACAAGTACTATCTATATTTGATTTATCATTACTAGCAATATAACTTTTTCCACAAGCACTTTCACTTGTAACGGCACTACTCCAATCAAGACCTGTAAATATTGGCTTAAATTCCCAATTAGGATGATTTATTTTTAAAGCACATAAACCTTGCCAATAACTTTCTGGAAAGCCTAAATCTTTTAATTGCTGTTCACAAGCATTTTTCGCTTCAACATCAATTTTTTCTTCACTTACTTCAACAAATTCACTACAAACATATCCAATAGATGAAGATTCATAATATATCTGATACCACCCATTAGAACATCCCCCTTCATCCTTAACCAAAGTATTATTAACTAACGTATAAACTGAATCTTCAACTAAAGTTTTAATTCTTTCATAATTAGTACCAGGACCTTTTCTTAAACTAACCCCAGAGTCAATTATTTTACCTTTATAAGTATCAGCATAACAAATATTCATATTAAATATGAATATAAGTATTAAAAAAAACATAAATAATAAATAGAATTTTTTAATGTTTTTCATTATATGCCTACCTTCATATAACATTTTATCATATTATACAATAAAACTCTCTAAATAGATAATTACTTTGACATTTTTTTTCAATTATTTACATTCTAAATTAATTATAATATAATATTAAACTGTTTAAGAAAGAGGGATTTTGTGTTACAAAAAAATTTTGATTCGGTGGATATTTTCTTTATTATTTTTATTTGTGTTTATTTTATAACTCTTTTTTTATTTTTAATTTCATTAATAACAAAAGAATTAAATAAAACCAAAATAAAAAAGGTTAAGAAAAAACATAACCTTATATTAAATAAACATTACAAACATAATATATCATATCTTAAAAATATTTAATCTAATTCATAATTATATATACCATGAATTTTTAAAAGATCATTTTCAGAAGGTTGATTTATAATATATTTATCTTTTTCTTTATTAACGGTAAATGTTATTGTATAATCAACTTTTTTTGTCATATCCATCATTTTATCTAATTTATATGAAATAAATAATTCCTCATTATAATTACCATCTTTATCAACAAATTCTTTACTATTTTTTGCTAAATATTCATTTGCCTCATTAATTGCTTTATATAAATCATAAACACTAATTTTAACCGTTACATAAGCAGTATCCCCATCATACTCTTCATCTAATATTTCATAACTTAAATCTTTATATTGTTTTTTTAATATATCACGATATTTATCTTTATCTAATTCACTTAAATTTTCTTCATCAATTATTTTTTCCATATCTACTAAAACTTCACTATCTAAAGTTTTATATTTTTTTAAATATTCTTCAACTTCCATTTTAGCAGTCTTCATTCCACAAGCTCCAAGCATTAATAAAGAAACAAATAATATTATAAATTTTTTCATTTATACACATCCTCATTTATAATTATTCCTTTATTTAAAAAATTTATACATTATTATAAGATAGTTTAATTAATTCATAAATATGATATTCTTTTTCAGTTAATTTATTTTGTAATTTTAATAACATATTTTGATACATTTTATCAACATCATTTAAAAGATTAGAAAACCATTCTAAATAAATATATTTTAACTTACTATATTCTTTATTATTATAAATTGAATCTATTTCTAATTTTAAAATTTTCTTTATTTTTAAATCTTGTCTAGTTTCTATTTCATAATTATCATCACTTATTATTTGATAATTTATTTTTCTTAAAGCTATATTATACATAAATTCATTTATATTTAATTCATCTTCTAAAATTAAACTACTTTTACTTAAAGATATTCCTTCATCATTAAATTCTAATGCTATACTATTTTTACCATCACTAAATATACTTGTATATTTTAAAGTATTATTACCTTTTAATTTAGTTTTATTTTCTATTAAATTCATTAATTCTTGATCTATTTTTATTTTTTTAGAAATCATATTAACTATCGTTTTAGCATCAACATGAAATAGAGGTATTTTCTTAACATAATCAATTACATCTTCACTATCCCATTCATAAAACATTGAATAGCTATCTTGAAAATTTAAAAGTACATCATAATAATAATCCATTTTTAGATTTCCTCCTTAATGATAAAATAATAAATAAAATTCCAATAAAAAATAAGTCACAATAAACACTTCTAATAATAAAATAAACAAATTCAAAAAAACTATACCCTATGACTAATAAATTTAAATATAAAAATATAAAAAATAAACCTACAACACTAAATATATAACCTAATATAAATAAAATTATTCTTATCATAAATATCTATTATATTTTATTTATAAATTTTTAAAAATATTATATAATTATATAGAAAGTGAGATAAAAAATGAATTATATAAAATATTTAATCCTTGGTATCATTCAAGGAATAACTGAACCTTTACCAATATCATCTAGTGGACATATTTTTTTATTTAAAAATTTATTTGAAACCGAAATATTTAATACTTTTAATTTTGAAATTATTTCCAATTTTGGTTCTTTTTTAGCTATCTTATTTATATTTAGAAAAGATATTATTAAGTTAATAAAAGATTTTTTTGGTTATATATTTAGTAAAGAAAAAATTAAATATAAAAATGGTTTTCTTTATGTTATTAAAATGATTATTAGTACTATTCCTGTAGGAATAACTGGTTTATTATTTAATGATTATTTAGAAACTCATTTTAATTCTTTAAATTTATTAGCTTTTACTTTTTTATTTACATCACTAATGTTATTTATTGTAAGAAATATAAAAGGTGAAAAAGGAAGTAATGAAATAACTTTTTTTGACGCGATTATTATTGGTTTATTTGAAGCAATAACTATCATACCAGGAATATCTAGAAGTGGAACAGTTTTAGTAGCATGTCTTATTTGTCATTTAAAAAGAGATGATGCTTTAAAATATACATTTATGTTATATTTTCCAGTAAGTGCTGGAACTATGTTATTAAAAGCACCAGATTTACTTACCACTACAACATCTTTACTTTTACCATATTTATTAGGAATGTTTGCAGCTTTAATAACTACCTATATTTCATATAAATGGTTAAGTAATATTGTTAAAAATGGTAAATTATGGCATTTTTCCATATATTGTCTTTTATTAACATTATTTATATTTATTTATTTTCGTTAAATTCTAACCATTAGGTTAGTTTTTATTTTAAAAAAATAAAGTTTTAAAATAAAAGCATACACTTTTTATCTTAAAACTTCATTATAAAAATTTTCTATATCTTTCAATTACTTCTCAACTATAAAAGGTTTACTAACTGACCCATCACCATCACCAACTTTAGAACTGGAAGAAAGGTAGAACGTAGGCCTAACGAGATACCTATTCACCTCGTCTTCTAATTTGACATGCTCCGTCGACACCGTGAGTCCCGCATAAACAAGTCCCCACTTTTTGTATCCGGAACTAGTCAAAATCCACTCATCTCCGGGACTGCGTTTACCGCAATTCCATATGGCCAACCAGTTACGGGAGCAAGCGTTTTGGGAACAATCAGCATATTTCCCATCTTTGTAATCGGTAGAATAGGCAAAATATATATCATGAAGGTACAATAGACCGACTTTAGACGACACCTTTTGTCTTTCATCCCACACGCCTCTCAAGGGGATACTAGAATTTTCGGGACAACTCATATCGGTCTCAATTTGACCTGTCTCAACTCTATATATTTCATCCGCCGGCCTTGAAAGACCGAGAGCAACGACGGTGCTCGCACTATCACCTTGAATTTCGCCAAACCACCAAAGATGGTTAGTGATCATTTCATACCAAACACTTGACGTCGACATATATGGATAATTAACACTGTTAATGAATATATTCGTATCTCCATCACTTCCGGAAGAAGAACCATCACTCAATCCATTCAGTCTCCTGAAAAGTTCAGTTCTATCCCAAAATCCACCGGAATCTCCAAGGTCTGATCTGAATATAAGATGGTTCATAGAAAAGGCATTAACCGTTCCCTCTAATATCTCTGTATTTTTTATTACTTTTATCTCGCCTTCTGGTGTTATTCCTATTATTCGATACATATATTCACTCGTTTCTGTACAATCTGTTTTAGCATTATTATATCCAAAACATATGAAATTATCTACATCTTCTTCTGTTCCAACAAACCTGTACATATCTCCTAGTATTACATCACTTAATCCTCTAGGTTTTTGTGCTAATATATATTTACCGGCATTAGAAACACCACTTTCAACTGTCTCTTCTGGATTATTTACTACTATACTTAAAATACTTTTAAAATCTTTCCCTTGTGTTTCATTCCCTGCTGAATAATCTATCCATATATATTCTTCATATTCTATTGTTGTCTTTCCACCTATTTTACTTTTTTCTATTACTCTTGATTCTTTTTCATATCCTGAATATTTCTTATTTAACTCTTTTTCTAATAATGTCTTTGTTTCACTTTCTTTTAATTCTTTTATTGAACTTATATTTACGGAACTTATTATTTCTTCCTTTGTTCCATTATTTACCTTTTTATCTATTTTACCTTTTATTAAATTTGTCCCTATATATTCACTACTACTATTTCTTAATGCCGTTATTATTAAACTATAATCTATTTCTTCTTCACATGTATTTCTTAATGTTACTTTTATCGGCTTTATATTTTCTTTTGCAAAGTTATCTTCTATTGGATAGTTATATGTTAATCCTACTTCTCCTTCATCAGTTATTGTTACTTCCATACATGCTGTCTTTCCACCTATTAATGTCGTTACACTATTTCCACTTCCCAAAACATTTATATAGGCATAACTGACTCCTATCCCCATTATAGCTACTACCATTATTATTAGTGCTATATACAATTTTACTTTCTTCTTGGGGGATTTTTCATTTTCTAATAACCCCCCCCCAGGCGAACATTATTTTGCTTTTCATCTACTATCCTCTTTCTATTTTATACTTTTATTCTAACATATTCTTTTTTTATTGTGAATACATATTTTTAAAAAAAGAAGAGAAAAATATTCTCTTCCGGTTTAAGTCTATGAGGTTTTAACGAGTTTTCCTTCTCGGTTTAAGCTTGTACTATATATGGATCTGATACTGTTCCCGAACCAACTAATTTAACAGAACTTGAAAGATAGAAAACTGGTCTTACAGCTTTGTAACCAACTAAACCATCAGAATTTCCAATATTTCCTGTTGAATTAATCCATAAAGCTAGACTATTTCCATTACTATAAAGTCCACTCCAAGTCATTACTCTTTCACTTTTTTCTTCCGCATTTGTTGCTTTACCATTATTGTTTATATGTAACCAACTATTTTTACAACCAGCACTGCTTGAAAAACAATTCGTACTATCACTTCCTTGATAAGAATAATAATAGTCATGTAAATACATTAATCCTATTTTGGAAGGTACAATATCCGTTTGCGAATTCCAATAATAAGTAGACCAAGCGCTACCATTATAATAATAAGCAGGAGCTTTTCCAGTTTCAATCAAAAGCAAAGTAGACGCGGGAGTAGATGGACCAAGCGCACCAGTTTTACCATTAGCATTTACTCCAATATCACCATATATCCAATTATGCTCATTAATCTTGTTATACCAGCTATTACCTTTAGATAGATAATTTACATTACTTGTTGTACTGTCAACAAATAAATCAGTATATTTTGTATCATTAATTTCTTTACCATTTAATCTCTTAAATATATCGCTATTAGGCCATGTACAGTTTTTATTTTCACAACTTGCCTTATCCATTTTATCTTCCCATTGATAACTTTTTATACTACCACTATTTTCTTGAATTGAAGTGTTTTTTATTAACTTCATTTCGCCAGATGAAGTTATACCAATTATTCTGTACATATAGTCACTTGTTAAATCGCATTTTTTTATACCCCCTTTTCCAAAGCATATGAAGTTATCTACTACTCCATTACATGCTGTTCCAGAAGCGGTTCCAGCATCGACGCTTGAATTGCAAGATCCAACAAAGCGGTACATATCACCTATTACTTTACTACTTAATCCTTTTGGATTTTTAGTAAGTAAATCTTTAGGTGATATTGTAGTCTTGTAATCATTTCCTTGAACTACTGATGACGCCCTACCTAAAGTATCATAAACATAAGCCTCTATGGTATAACTTGTACCTGGAGATAATCCTGTTACTGTACATCTTCCATCTGATGATGCTTTCGTCCAACCACTTGCTCCACTTTTCCTACAATACATCTTACTTGTATCTATTCCATTTATATCTGTACCATAAACATCTACTGTAATAGTGTTATCTGTACTTGACATAAACATTATATATGCTGTCGGATTTGTTTTATCTACTTTTATTAACGTTGTTGCAATTCCACTACATCTTCCTGATTCATTACATGCTCTTATATATGTATTACTATTTCTATCTATATCATATTCACCTGTTATATACGTATTTATTCCGGTACTACTATATGCGCTATAATCCGTTTTCCAATCTTCACTTGTACTATCTCTATATTGCCATTTTGATATCTTATTATTTACTTCATTTGATGTTAATCTTAATAAAATATCATCTATATTCCATTGACCATTTGTTCCTGATACCCCTAAATGTTCTATCTTATAACTTAATCCACTGGAACTTCCTATATCAAATCTTACTTGTTTCCATGTTCCACTTGCAGTTATTGGTAAATATAATTTTTTTTCTCCTGCATTTAATGTCCCTTTTACTGAATTTTCTTCACTATAATATCCACTTGAAGTTGCATAAAATACTTGTACTGGTATACTTTGACTTATTGATGATGATAATTCTATATAAAATCCATTTACTCCACTTATACTTCCTATATCATTAAATATTATCATTGGATCTCCATTATTTGTTGTCCATGTTCCATTTTCACCCGCATTACTACTATATCCTTGATAACTATTACTTCTACTTCCCCATATATCATATATTTCTACTACACTTGGTGTTGGTGGATTACTTTTATTTAACGTTATTGTATAATTACTACTTCCTATATTATTGGCTCTATCTTTTAAATAAAGATACATCTTCTTACTTCCTTCGGTATTTTCTAATGCTGGAGTTGTTCTTGTTAAGGCTGTTGATGATGGTGGTGTTCCTGGTGATGTTATCCATCCACTAGTTACAGTTCCACTGCATCCTGAACTACTATTACTTATACAATAACTTACTACATCGGTTGCACTCCATTTCATACTATATGTTACTGTATTTGTATGCGTATATTTACTTCCATCACTTAATGTTTGTCCACTTTCTGCTGTACCTGTCATACTAAATGATGTTACTGATGGTATTTCATCATCTTTATCATAATAAAAATTACAGTATAATGATTTACTACTTACTACTGTTATACTCATATCATCATTTAAGGTTATTGAATTATTTACTGTATTACCTTGATAATCTTTGCATACTGATTTTGTTGTATTCAAAAAATATCCTTGCGTTGGAAACGTTGTATCTGTTGTTAAGGTATGATCCCCTTTACCCATATTTTGTTCTTTATATATTGCAAATTGTTTATTTAAAGTTTTTTTCTGTCTATGTATCTCTACTTCATTTAAAGTATTATTTCTTATTTTAGTTATTGGTATTATTAATAATAGTATTAATAATAACCCCCCCCCATACGAACATTATTTTGCTTTTATTTCTCATAGACTATCTTTCTCTTTCTATCTTAATTAAAGTTTATTATTTTTTCTTTCCTTTGTCAAGCGCATTTATTTTATTAGGCATTTTATCAGCTCTTTTAACTTTTAGAGCTTTCTATTAGCGTTATCATCTTTTATTATAGTTTTTATCAAAACTAAAAAAAGCTTAAAAATTAAGCTTTAAGATAAAGTTTCAGGATTATTTACAACTATACTGAAAATACTTTTAAATGTT
>CANRDZ010000006.1 GCA_947629465.1 uncultured Bacilli bacterium
CCTTATAAATAAAGGGTTTCATAAAAAATGGAGAGCATTTGCTCTCCTTCAGGGGGTTTTGGTTGATTCACTCTCACATTGAATTCGTAAGAGTTATATCAAAGCATGATTGTTTTCTATCATGCCTATAATAATATTATAATAATAATTTTTTTTTGTCAATCAACAAAGTAAAATTTTAACATTAGAGTTGTCTAATCTTGTTTTTTAATATTATTTAAATTCAGCAATTCTTTTGACACTTAAGGATGCTGTTATTCCTGAACCAAAAGTAATAGTAACATTATTTTCTGTTGCAGATATTTGCATATCTAGTTTATCTAATGCTTTTAAATCTACAATAATGCTTCCATTAAAACTTCCTTCTAATATAAAATATGAAATTCTATAATTATTGCTTTTATTTTAAAAAGATTCTATATAATTAAATTTTCCATTCTAAATTATCATCACATTTTTTTAAAGAATCTTTAATCATATTTAATGCATGTAATATATAATCTCTTTCATTTAAAGAAATTATTTTTTCTTTTAGGTAAGAATCATACATATCACGACATTCATCAAAACTTTTATTTTTATATAAACTATTAATATTAATTAAGTTTTCATAATCTTGTAAACTTAAAAAATTATTTTCTGTCATTATTTCAATTAGAGAATCTAAACACCATTTGGTTGGGCATATATCTAATCTTAATTTTAAGCATTGTTCCTTTGTATAATAAAGCTCTTCCATTTCATCTATTAAAAAACGTTGTCTTCCTACACATACATATCTATTATCATTTTTAAAATCAAATAAATAAAATTCTTTTTCTATTTCATTTAAAAATTTTATAAAATTATTTTTATTAGCATAAACTTCTTCTTTATTATATTTAGAATATTTTTGGGCTAAATAATCTTTAGTTAAAACCATAATTCTCTCCTTATATTATATAAAACCTTGTTTTACAATTAAACAAGGTTTTTAATTATTTTTATATTTTTCTATTATATTTATTATCTCATTTATAAATTCATCACAATCATTACCAATATCTCTTGTTTGACCATTAACAAAAATTGTTAAATTACCATATTTAACTGTTATTAATCTATTAACACCACCCTCATATGAATTTTTATCTAAATTTATTTTGGTTTGTTTTATAGACCAATTAATTAAAGTATTTAATTTTTGATTTATGGCAAAAACTATATCATTAAACATTTGTTGATTATTTAAATTATAAGATGTACCATCAATTTGAATATTACTTTCGCTTATAGCGAAGTGATCGCCAAATATCTCTATTTTGGTTTTATTTTTATTATTATAGCTAACTGCTCCCCTATAAATTTTTAAAACAAAATCATAATATTGTTCTTCTTCTTTTTCTTTTAATAAATTATATTCAAATTTACTTATTGTTATTTGTTCTTCGTTCATCTTTTTCTACCTTTCGCAATTATTTTAACATATTTTATTAAATTTTAAAATGATATTTATTTTATTTTTATAAAAGCAATATTTATAAATGGGCAAGCGATTGCGGAAGATGCTAAAGAAGAACTATTTGGTCCAACTACAAAGAAAGATTTTTTACCAATATTTATAAACTCTATCCAGTCTGTTTTTGCGGCTTTAAATATTCCTATTCCAATAAGTGTTGATGGAGTTTGATTATTTCCATAAATAGATGAAGGAATATATATAGTAGTTGGATCTGTTAATTTTCGTATACCCATAGATATAACATTTGAATCGGCATCATTTGTTGATGATTTCACTTCTACCATATAAATTATTAAATATGTACCATCTTCTAAAAAAGTTATGGTATTATTTGAAGTATTTAAATAAAAAGTATTATTCATATCTAAAATTTCTTTTTCTAAAGGTATACGATAATCGGGTAAAACTTCATAACCACTCGGATATAATTCAGTAGTTGTTGTAAAAAAGGCTGTTGGTACATTTAAAGGCCCTGGTAAACCTTGCGGTCCTTGAATGCCTTGTTCGCCACGGGGACCTTGGGGTCCGATCGGCCCTTCAACTCCTTGAGGACCTATTTCACCTTTTGGACCTCTAGCCCCGGTTGCTCCCGTTGCTCCGGTTGCGCCTGTAGCGCCTGTTGCCCCGGTTGGACCTTGTAATCCTTCGGGGCCTCTAATTTTACCTACATTTTGCCATGTTTTTTGTTCTTCTGACCAAATGTATAAATCATCGCCAATTAAATAACTTTCACCCGGTAATCCAATAGGATGATTAGTTTCTAATTCTTGGATATTATCATAAGATCCTAAAATTGTTACACTAGTTCCATCACTACCTCTAGGACCTGTTGCTCCTATTTCTCCTTGGGGACCAATTGATCCTGTAGGGCCGGTTGGCCCAGTAATTCCTGCAGGTCCTTTAATAACTCCAACATCTAGCCATAAATTTTCATTGGTTGACCAAGTATAAAGATCATCGCCTACTATGTAACATTCTCCCTCTTTGCCTGAAGGACATTTATCTTTAAGTTCTTCTATATTATTAAAATTTCCTAATATCTGTAATGACGTTCCCGTAGCCCCAGCTGCTCCGGTTGCTCCAGTTGCCCCAGTTGCTCCCGTTGCTCCGGTAGCGCCTGTTGCTCCGGCTGGACCTTGAGGACCTTGAACTACACAAAAAAAATATTTTTGCTTTTCTTGAGCTAATTTTACTTTTTGTACCGCTTTTTCATAAGCATCCATATATTTCCTCCTTAATTATATTTTATGAATTTTAAATTAAAAGGAAATATTTTGTATTATTCTATTCTTTTTCAATTTCTAAAAGCTCTTGAAATTTCTCCGTTAATTTTGCTACTTCTTTTTCTTTTTCAATTATTTCTTTTTTTATTTTAAATATAATTTTCTTTAACTCACTTATTAAATTATCTTCCATATTATCTTCTCGCTTTATGATTTTCTAATTCGGCAATTTCTTTTTTTAAATTATAAATTTCTATATCTAATTCATCTCTTTTTTTAATTAATACTTCTACTTGATTTTTTAATTCTTCTATATAATTACTTGCTAATTTATATTTTTTATTTTTTTCATAACTATCAATATAACATTTTATTATGGCATTAATACTTGGATTTATGTTTTTAGTCAATACTTTCTTAAATAAATCTATTAAAATAACTTTATTATTTTTAGCCTTTAATTCTAAAAAACAATTCATAAATACTCTTTCAATTATTCCTTTTAAACTATTAGAATAACCAAAAATATCATTTAAATTTAATAAATTTATTTTTTCATCATCTTCAAAACAATATAAATTAATACCTTGATATTCAATTTTTTTATCTAAATAAATATCATAAAGTAATGGTTCATGCAAATATTTATGCTTTAACAAAGATATTAATACATTAATTTGTTTTAGGGTATTTTCATGACATCTTAATTTTATTCCATCCATTAATTCATCATTTAAAAGATCTCCAACAGTTTTTAAATTATATTTTTTAAAAATACTGGTATAGGCATATTTACTATAATAAAATTCTGATTCACTTATTAATATTTTATCTAATTCTAAATTTTCCATATGTCCCTCTTATTTCTAATTAAAAAAATGGTCTATTGACCATCTAATTTATCAAGTAAGTCTGAAATTCCAAGTGTATAATCAGATATTGAATTTTGAATAGAATTAATTAATACTATTAAAGCTTCTGCAAAATCATCTTCTGTATAATCTTCTTTTGTTAAGTCTAATAGTTCCTTATTTAATAATATTTCGTTTGGTATTTCTAGTTCTTTACATAATTTATTAGAAAATTCAGCCAACATCTTAAGTTGATCATATACAATACTTTGTTTTTCTTTTAAACTTTTTTCTTTAAAATTATTTATATATTCGTTAAAATCTTGATCCACTTTATCACCTAAACATTTTATTTAATTCATCAGCAATTTTTTGTTGTTCTTCAATAGTTTCAACATTGCCAGCTTTACGCCATAATGCTTCAAATTTTTTCTTTTGTCCCGTAAGCTTTGCTATTGCTTGTTTTACTTTACTTTCATTATAAAAACGATCTCTTGTAGTGTACCTTGCAGCCATGGCTGGATTATCTGTTCTTTCCATTTGACCATTAGACATATAATTATATTTTTGACTGTGCATTTGTTTTATTTCTTCTTGAGCTTCTCTTTGATTTCTAGCTCTTTGTGCATAAGTCTTTATTTCATAATCTAACTTTGAAATTTCGTCTTTTAGAGCATAAGCTTTTTGAGGATTTAAATATTCCTCATATGTATATGATTTTGTATCATATTGATCTTGAATTCCTGAAGCCCATTTTTGATTGCCACTTTTTTTTACAACTAAATAGCTTAACTCTTTTTCTAATTCCTTTTTTCTTGCTTGTAGACTTTCTAAACTTTCCATTTTAACGTCCTCCTTTTTTTTCACCAAAATCTTCGTCATCTATCATATTTTTAAATTTACTAATTTTATCTAAACTAATTGTAATTTCATCTAATAAAAGATAATATTCTTGTTCAGAAAAAGCATCTTTATTATCCAGTAATTCCTGTTTATATTCTTTTAACATTTTTTCAAAATGTATTACAGATTCTTCATCCCAAGGATATAAATTTTTAAAATCATAAATACATTTTTCAATGTCATCAGAAAGAGTTGCTTTAGATTTTAAACTTTTTTTCTCATCTAAATTTGGCTCTGCCGATATTATTGCTTCTACCCAAGGAGTCATACTTTCATTTATATATATAATATCATCTAAAATATCTGTGACATTAACAATATCTTGAAATTGACCATTATGAATTATAAAAGAATAATATTCTTGTAAATCTGTATATTTATCAATAAAATCCATTTTATTTTCTTTTATATATTCACTTACATTTCCTAATGATGCAAAAAAATCGGCTAATTTTTTAATTTCTTTTAATGCTTCTTCTATATTTCAACACTTCCTATTTTCATTTTAGCACAATTTAAAGTATTAACCAAAAAATATCATATTATTATGTAAAAATCATGTAAATTTATGAGTTGCTTTTTTTAAATATAGGTTGACGTAAATGATTACTTTTAGTTCTTTCAATATAAGAAACAGAACATTGAAGTTTAGGATTTATGTAATTTAATTCATTATTATAATAATTATGAAATGTTGATAACTTACTAATTTTCAACATTTTTATTTTTTTATATAATGAATTTTTTTTAGCCATTGAGACATTACCAACATAAAATAATTTATCTTTTTTCATTTCTCCTAGGGCTAAAGATATAACGGGTGAATCTGCATTTTCTTTATATCCTCCAATATAAAATTTGCCTTTCTTATAGTTTTTTATTTTTAACCATTCATTTACTCTTGTATTAATTTGATAAATACTATCCTTTTTTTTAGCTACTATTCCTTCTAAACCAACTTTTTTAATTTCTTTAAATAATTCAATTCCTTTACTATCTATACTTTTATTTTTAATAAAAACATCATTATCTTTAATCTTTTTTAATATTTTTTTCCTTTCAGTTAATTTTAAATTTGTTAAATCTTTATTTTTATATAAAATATCAAAACAAATAAAACAAATTGGATTTTCCTCACTCATTTTTTTTATTTTATTTTTATTTTTTAAATGACTTCTTTCTTGAAGTTTGCTAAAAGAAGGCAAATTATTTTGAAACGCTACTATTTCACCATCAAATATAGTATTTTCTTTAACTAAATTTCTAATACTTTGAAGTTCAGGATAATTAGATGTTATATCAACATTATTTCTTGTTTTAATGATTATTTTTTTAGAATTAGCAAAAATAATTGCCCTTATACCATCATATTTTATTTCATATAAATATTCTATAGAATTAAATGGCTTATCTATTTCTTTTAAAAGCATTGGACCCCAATTTTTATCTTTCCATAGATTCATTTTTTCTTTTTTAAACTCTTTTCTAAAGCCTCTATTAAATCATTAACTTGTTTTTTGGTTTTCTTTTTTGATTCTTTTATAGGCTTACCATCTAATTTATCCTCAATAGCGTCTTTAATATTATTTTGATATTCATCTTGGTATTTATCTGGTTCAAATTTTCCACTTTGTTCTTCAATCAAACGCATAGCTAAATTTAATTCTTTTTCAGAAACATCTAAATCAATTTTAACATCTTCCAACATAACTTCTTCTTTAAAAAAAAGGGTTGTCATAATAATACCATAATTAGAAAATCTTAAAATACAATAATAAAATTTACTTCCTAATACAGTTTTAGCTAAAGCGACCTTTTTACATCTTTTTAAAGCTTCACAAAATAAATAATATGCTTTGCTTTTTTTTTCAGTTTTTAATAAATAACTTTTTTCATAATAGGCTGGATCAATTTCTTTCATATCAATAAAAGAAACTATTTCTATTTCATTATTTTTTTCCGGTTTTAGTTTATTTAACTCATCTTTTGGAAATACTAAATATTTATCTTTTTCATATTCATATCCTTTGATTATATCTTTTTCCTTAATTTCTTTTTTACAATGACTACAATATTTGATATATTCAATTCTATTTAAACATGTTTTATGTAATTGATTAAATGATGTATCATTATTTTTAATAACTGGATTCATTACAATTGGAATATTAACTAATCCAAAAGAAATATTACTATGTATATTAGGCATCTAAAATCACCTATTTATAGTTTGCTTCTTTTTTTATTAATTATGTACGTTTAAATAATCTTTTAGTATATTCTTCTTTAATTATTATTTTTCCTTTATGATTTCTCTCATTGGCAAATTCTTTTTCAAAACTTACTAAAATATCATTAATATATATAATATTTTGGGGATCTAAATACCCTTTTATTATTTCATCTAATATTTCACTAGTTATAGCAAAATATCTATCTAAATCGTATAACTCAATTAAATGAAGATAAGCATGAGATGTATTTTTATTAAGAATGGATCCATTCCATTCATAAATTCCTTTTCCTATTCCTAATGAATTAGAATATATTCGCGGTATTATTAAATGATGATATGATAATTCTTTTTTATTTTGAAATGAAAAACCCATAAAATCATATTTTAATTTTAATAAACAATATTTTTTTATCATTAATTCTGTTCTTTTATTCATAACTGCCTCTTATATTTTATTATAATTTTTTAATTTATGAGTGTCAATTTTTTAAAGACATTTAAAAAACCTAGCAATTTGCTAGATTTATATTTTTTTAAAATCCTCCCCCAGAACCAAAAGATTCTAATTCTTCTCTGGTAACAACAACATTTATTCTCATTCTTCTATTACCACATACAAATAATCCTTGTCCTTGTGGGTAATATTTAATACTTTCTTTTTCACTTTCATTTAAATCTATTAATTGGGCTAAATCATCAACAGATTGTTTTTTTAATCCCATTATTAAATAATAAGAAGCATTATCAAAAATTGCTTTGCCATGAACTAAAATTTGTGGTGAAGCAAAATCAGATGGTTGTTGAGTAATAATAATTGTTCCTGTATTATATTTACGACTTCTTCTTTGAATTTGAGCTAAAAATTCTGCTCCAAGTTCATTGTGATCAGCAAGTAAGACATGAGCTTCATCAACCATCATTATAGTGTTTACGTCTTTTTCAAGGCATAATCCCCATGCATATTTTAATATATTGAAAAATAAAGCATTTTTAATATTGTCATCACTATTCATTAATTCTTTAATATTAAAGACAATAAAATCACTATTAATTTGAATAGTAGTATGACCTGTGAAATAAAATTGTAATTCATTTACTAATGGTCTTACTTTAAGTTCAAGTCTTTCCATTACATCTCTTTCATGAGTAGCTTCAGTCATTCCAATTAATCTACCTTGAATAGTTGCATAAACATCTTTAAAAGTAGGATAATCGTTACGAGATAATTTTGTAAAATCAGTCGTAAAATCAATTTTATATCTTTTATATGTATCTTGAACTACTTCACTAAATAAAGCTAATACGTCTTCTTCGATTGAAGGACTATAATATTTCATAAATGCTTTTAATTGTTGAAGAGTACGTGTTAAGACAGTATATCCTAATCCTTGATTTATTTCTTCTTCATCAACATCCATAACTATTTCTAATGGATTTATCATACCGAAGCTTCCACCTTTTCCTAAATCAAGGAAATCACCACCCATTAAAGAAGTCATTTCTTCTAATTCACCTTCAGGATCAATAACTACTACTTTACAGCCATTCCTTAAATGAGTACGTAATAATAGTTTAGCCGCAGTAGATTTTCCTGAACCTGAAGTACCTAATAATATTAAATTGGCATTATTTCTATTATTTTCATTTTTTATTTGATATAAAAATTGGTTAAATAATACGACACCTCCAGAAAAATCAACACCAAATAAACATGATAATCCTGGATCTTTAATACTATCAAAAACATATGGGTACATGGCTGCTACTGTTATTGATGGAATTGGAGTACCTATTCTTTCTTCGATATCTTGTTTAGGAAATATTGGAACAATACTTTTTAAAACTTTTTCTTGTTCAAACATTAAAGCAACACCTGACATACCCAAAGCATTTAAATAACTTTTTACTTCCATTTTCTTAATATCTAAATCTTCTTTACTATCAGCTGATAACATTAAATGCATTTGAAAGTCAAAAATACGAGCATCAGTTGCAGCTAACATACTTACAAATTGCTCTAAAGATTCATAATCTTGACGAATCTTTTCTTGCATAGTTTGATCTCTTTCAGATTGATATCTTGTTTTTAAATCGGCAATTTCTTTATTAATCATTTTTTGTAAAACACTAAATTGAATTGGAATATGTTTTACAACTATTTTAACGCCTGAAATATTTGTTAAATCAGATAAGTAACCTACATAAATATTCTTGGGATAAGTTACAATAGATATTATTGTACAATATTTATTGCCTATTCTAAATTCAGTTGGTTTAAACTCCATACCTCTTGGAGCTATTTCACTTTTTATATTCATTAACTCATCACCGTTCCAAAATTAATGGCTTCGCCACCATTTAAAAGATTATCTAATATAATTCTTAAATCATTATTACTTGTTTGACTAGCTTGTAATCCACAATTAGCTAGACCACTTATCATATTATGTAATTTTTTTTGTAAAATTTCTAATTTCTTTTCTTGAAATATTAAATAATATTCTGTATCAACAACATTATACTCTTCACTCATAAAACTATTAGCTTTATTAATATCTTGTAATATTAATTTACGAATTTCATTATTGCTACTATTATTATACATTTTTTGTAATTCTGCTAAATATAAATTTATATCAACTGGACGATCTGCTATAATTAACCAAAATTCATAATCAATTGTATTATAAAAATTTCTTAAATTATAAACCATAGCTTGTTGAGCTTGAGTATCAAGAATAAAAATATTTCTTGGATGTATTTTTACTCCCGTTACATAATATCCACTGTCTAATTGTATCATACCATTCATTATTTGTTTGACTGGTAACCAAGCTTCAGTAAATTTTGAACTATTTTTCATCTCTTCCGAATTTTTCATATATACTCCATCCTTTCCAATAATATTTCTTATTTTTAGTCAAATAATTCCAAATATTTGTTATAAGCTGTAAAACATTATGATAGTGAGGTACTGGTAAAACTAAAAAGGTTGAAATCAAGGCTGGAAGTAATAAGATAATTAATACTCCTATACTACTATCAAAAGCAAATAAAAGCATTAAAAGGGACCAAGCACAACCAACTATAAATATTATTAAATCTTTTAATGTAAAAAAGCCTAAAATCAATTGGGATTTTTTAGTATTAGCTGGAATCAAATAAGTATTTTGAGGTCTTTCTTCCATAATTAATCAATCTCCTTTTTATTTTTCAATATCACATAAATTTGTACTTTTAAAATCTAAATATTGTAATAATAATTTAATTAATATTGGTAAAAAGAAAATAACTAAACATATTATTGCTCTTTTTATTGTTTTACTTACTGCTTTATTTAAAGCTTTCTCATCATTAGAAGCTGTAGCAGTTATAAAATCAAATACTGATAAACCAATTAATAAAATTATTGCTACATATCTTAATATCCTAAACACTTTATTTAAATAATAAGCTGGTGATCCTTCAACATCTGGACTACCTAAAAGTGATTTGCAATTTTTTTCTGTAGGTTCTGATGGAGTTGTTGGATTTTGGCTTAATTTTGGCTTTCTACATATATAACCTACACCTGATGTATTATTAGAATATTCTATATCTAAATTAATAGTATTATATCCAGCACTACATTCAACACTAATATTATCCTTTTGATATCCAGAACAAATTTCAAGGCCATTATAAGTTAAATATTCACCATTATTACAACTAGAAGTTTTTTTATAATCATATAATTTTTTATCAATTTCTGGACTTACACTTTTAATATTTTTTTTAATTTCTACGGTATATTCAGTACATTTAAGCAAATTACCATTAGTATCATAAGCATTTATTTTAGCTTTTCCTGGATTGCTAAAAACAGCATAACATTTAGATTTATCTTGCCATTCAACCACTCTATTTCCATATAAATCACTAGAAGTGCATGTTTCATCGATTCCAGTTTCTTTGCCTAAATAATATATTGAATCACCAACATAAACTGTTTTTTCATCGCACACATTGTTAGGTTCTTTTTCCTTACGACAGCCAAAGCCAACATATTTTATACCATCAGCTCCGACAAAATTGATAGGAAATGCTTCGTATTCGTCATAACATACATCCCCATTGGCAGTTTGAATATTACATTTACCTATAGCGTCATTCAAAGGTATACCACAAAAGCTTTCTGAACCGAATTTTCTATTTAAATCTTTAAAATTATTGGTTTTATAGTTATAAAAAACTGTATCAGTATCATTATTAGATAATTTATAACGAATTTCACAATAGTTGACCCAATCATATTCATACCTACTATCTAATTCATCAAATGTTATATATTCTTCGTTGCCATCTATACACGTACCAGTTGTAGCTAGAGCTAAATGAGGCATCATAAATAGACAAAAAATAATTAAATATAATATTTTTTTCATATTTTTCTCCAAATCTATTAATATAATTTATTGTATCATATTTTATATTTAAAAACTATATAATTTTAAAAAATGATAAGTAACCTTATCACTCTTTAAAATATTCTTCTTCAACATCTGGTTTATTGCTTTCTGGCTTATTTTGCTCTTTTTCATCATTAGAATCACTAGTCATAGGACAGTTTTTATAAGGATCAAAAATACATTTTGTACAGGCTCCAAAATCTGTATCAGTATTTTTTTCTATTCCTTTAGTTACTTCAATTACATTTAATATTGCTAATATAATGATTGGTATAATATATATGAATAACCCAGCTATAAATCTTCTTATTAATGAACTAGTAGCTTTACTAATAGCTTTTTCATCACTGGCTACAATTGCTTTTGTAAAATCAACAATACCAAAAATAATTATTATTAAAGGCACTACTATTTTAGCTATAGATAATATTATTCCTAATATTCTAGCTATTTTTCTAATAGCTATATTACCTTTACTATTTAAACTACATAAGCTATTATAATCTAGTTTTTCTTTATAAATATGTTCTTCATCAGTCGAAGGAGTTTCTGGTCGCCCTGTACTATCAATCCATTTTTCTATTCCAGTTATAGAATAAGATTTTTCATCTAATTCATTATATACTTCTAAAGAATCCGGAAATTCTAAATCATCAAATATTTCTTTTCTTATATCATCTTTGCCAATTAAATAAGTATAATTACTTTTGTTCTCTTCATAATATTTATCATTACCATCAGACAAATTTAAAGTTAGTTCAGGATCATAATAAATATCTAAAAAGAAATATTGAGGGCAATCATTAAAATATGGATAATTACCAGACGTTATAAAATTTTTAGAAAAATTTTCTATATATACTGTACCATTTTTAAACTCATTTAAATTTGAATATGATATATTATCCCTTGAAAAAAATATTCCCATCTTACCATAACTATCTTGAACTAAAGCTACATATTCAAAATAATTTGGTAAGGCTGTAGTATAATATCTGCATGTTAAAGATGGGATGGCTTTTACTTTAATATTAAAAGCAAAAAATAATAATAGTAAAAAAAGATTTATTTTTAATATTTTTTTCATAACTTCTTCTCCCTTATAGATAACATTTTATCATATTTTATTTAGAAAAACTATTATTATTTTTAATTTATTTTTTATAATATTTTATTTAAAATTATATTAAAAAAAATCACTAAAAGTGATTTTTTAAACTCCATAACCATTATTATTAGCTGCTGTTCTAGCATTATTACAAACGTCATCATTGACATTTGTAACACATTGTACACACACATTATAATCGCCACTATTTAAAATTCCTAAAACATTAAAAAGGGCACTAACTATAGCAGGTATAAAGAAAACAATAACGGCAGCAATAAATCTTTTAATTAAAGTACCAACAGATTTACTGATTGCTTTTTCATCACTTGATACAACTGCTTTTCCTAAATCCACCATTCCAAAAATAATTAAAAGTAGTGGAATAACTATTTTCATTACTAATACAACATATCCAAGTATTGCCCAAATATTTGAAGTGTTTTGGCAAAATTCTGAAACGCCATCCATTAATAACATAATAAACCTTCTTTCTCTTTATTTAAATTTTATCTAATTAACTTTTATATGTCAAGAAATTTAGTATTTATTTGACATTTTTTCTTAATCAATCATCTATTCTTGAAAATCCTAGTGCAATTAAAAATTCATTAACTTTATTATTTTTATCTAATTTTTCATCTAAATATGGTAAATTATAAAATACTCTACTACCACTTTCATGTTCAAAATCTCTGACATCTCTATCATTTAATACACTTTTATTTAATACAATCTTTTTTCCTTTTAATTTTTCAAATATCTTATGATCATTTCTTATTAATTTATTTAATTTAATTATTCCAGGTTCTACTAAATATACTACTTCAGTACATAAGTTTTCTGGTCCATCATTTAAATCAACTAAAATAACTTCAGCTTCTGTTGAACTTTGAATTTTATAAGATGCATTCATATAATCTGCACTTTCTAAAGTTCGGTCATTAAAATATTCAAAATCGGTATTATTAATTTCAAGAGCCATTACTTTATAATATTTTTGCAAATGTTTTTTTAACATATATACTAATGTTGTTGCTCCAGCATGTTCCGTAATATTTTTAAAGCCAATAACTCTTTGAATAAATTCAGGATTTTTTTCAGCAACACTTTGACCCATCATAACTTTTGTAGGATTTTCATTTAAATTTTGATAACTTGCAACATCTTTATAAGAATTTGGATTATCAATTAAAAAAGGTATTGCTTCAACATTTCTCGTAAAATTATAAATTCCAACAGATACTAATTGTGATAAATACATTGATGAATTAACAATTGGAGAATCATCTAATAAAATAATAACTTTATTTATATCAAAATTAATAGCTAAATCTCTTAAGGTATTAATATTTTCATAATCTTTAAGAGCTGTTATATCTAATATTAATCTATTATAGAAAAAATTGCTAAATTGATTAACTAAATCTTGAACTGTGAATTCTCCATTTATAGATTTAATAACATCTAGAGAAAGTGATCCTAATAAGGTTTGATATTTGTTTGATACAATAACATTCATATATTATTCTCCTTTTATACTCTTTGATCTTTTCCTGAAGTATTAACAGCTTTTGATTCACCTTTTATAGTAAATGTTAAAATATTTTCTAAATATGGTAAATTAAATTTATAAAACACCTTAACATTAAAATACGTTTTATTATCTTTTTTATTTTTACTTATGCAATAATAATATTTTTCTTTTTCATTAACAACATTTTCTAACTTTGCTTGACTCAAGTCTTTACTACCTTTTTCGCCAACTTCACAAGTTCCTTTTGTATAATATTTGTTAGTACTTAAGTAATTATTAATTATTGTTAAAGAATTACCTGTTACTCCTTCATATTTTTCTATTATAGATATCATTTCATTTTTTATTATGAAAGCTTTATTATAAACAATTGTCAAAGTTAAAAAAGCTGCAAATATAAGCGTAAATCCTATTACAGCTTCAAATAAAGTAGTAAGAGATATTCCTTGTCTCATATAAACACCTACCTTATCAAAGTTCTTGTAGAACCATATATTCTAAAATTAATTGCCGTCACTAATGGTATATCTAGTTGATAGAATAAAGCTATGTCATAATAAACCATTTTTGGTAAACCACCATTTACGGCCATGCATGATTCATCACTACAAATTTTATTTAAATCTTTATATGTAGCAGCTTCTACATCTACTGCTCTAACACAAAAGGCAGCATTTCTACCATTAGATACTCGACTACCATTACGATTATAGCCAACCCAGGTGTCGTCTGGACAATCTCCACTTGTCCGATAACCTATTTCAGATAAAGCGTCAATTATTTTGTTAACAGTAGTAGTATCTAATTCATTATTTTTTGTTAAATCTATATTTTCAGTTTCAATTATATTAATAATTTCATCTTTTACGCCAAAAGCTTTCGTGTGATTTATAGTTAAACACATA
This sequence comes from uncultured Bacilli bacterium, assembly GCA_947629465.1. GTDB lineage: Bacteria > Bacillota_I > Bacilli_A > RF39 > UBA660 > SIG200. The sequence goes on from CANRDZ010000006.1 coordinate 14,713, forward strand.
ATTCCTGTAAATAGTAAAATAAAGGCTACTACTATTTCAAATATTGGTACCCCACTTATCGCTTCTTTCATATTCTTTCACTTCCCTAGCCTTTATAAACGCATTCAAATTCTTTTTCTGAACCTTTTAAATGGCACGTAACTGTTTTACAATTTACTCCTTCGTCACAAGGATCACATATTGCTTTAGCACATTGGGAATTTGAAACAAAATTTTGTTTTATAATTGGCCACAATGTGTAGTAAAAAAAGGCTATTAAAATACCAATAGCCAACATTACAACAATAGCAGAATTTAGTTCTCCTGTAGTTTCTTTCATTATCTATTCCTTAATCACAAGTTTTACTAGCACCAGCATTATCTTGTCCAGGTTTAATTGTACATACCATATTATCGCCACTTTTAGCACACTCCACAGTATTATCAGAATATCCAGTCGCACCAGCCGCATTACATGCACTAGTTAATTGCATATTGGCTTTTATAGATGGCCATATTAAAGCATAAAAGAATGCAGCAATTGCAGCTATAGCTACAATTGTAATAACTGTCATATTTAATTCACCAGTTGCTTCTTTCAAAATAAATCATCTCCTTTATTTTATATAATCTATATTTATTATACCTAATTTAAAAAAAAATAGCAATCTAAATTTAATAAAGTAAACTATTTTTAGATTACTATACATAATTTTGTCATAAGTCCATCATTTGCATAACTGCAAATATCAATAAAATCATTACTCCTAACCCAGTTGAAACTAGCATACTTGTTGTTTTGCTTTCCATTTTATCTAACCTATTTTTATATTTTGTTTCACGAGCTTTTTGTTGTAAATTGGAAATAGTTCTAGAAAACATTACCATTTGTTCTTGCTTTCTTTCTTGACTTCCTAAACTTAAACGATATAGTAAACGCATCATTCGCATTGAATCTCTTACCGGATATTTTTTGGCAAAATTCATATAAGGATTAATTGAATCATCTCCAGCATTTATTTCATTAATCATTTCTTGTAAACCATCTTTAAAAATATCTGGAGCATCTAAAACTGATTTTCCAATTGCTACGGGAACTGTATAATGTTGAATTAATATTTCAATACTTTTTAAATAATAAGGAAGCATACTATCTATAACAAAAATATGTCTTTTATAATATGATTTAATATTTAAATAATCCATTTTAAATACTAAATATCCTAATACAAATGCTCCTAAAATTTTAATTGCAGATAAATCTTTTAAAAAGAAAAAGATTGTTACAACTATAACTAAAAGACCATTACGAATTCTTTTAATAAAAATATTGTCAGGAGAAACATTATCTCCATATCTCGCTCTTACATAAAAGTCCCAATCATCTTCTTTTAATTTTCTAAAGACAAATAAATTATCATTTATTAAATCTTTTAAACTAATTTGGCCATTATAACTCATAACTACAAAAATTAAAATAGCTATAAATATCATTTCTACTTGCATTATTCAGCCCCCACATCATCATTGTAATATTTCTCACCAGATATTAAGAAATATACATTTATTAAGATTATTGCATGAAGTACAATTTGAACATACCATATGTTAAGAAGTTCAATATAGTTGTCTTCACCTAACATAAATTCAACTACTATGACAAGGGAAAATAATACCATAGCAAAGGATAAGAATTTTTTATGAAAGTTTTTACGATCCATTTGATCACGATACACACCTTCAACCAAAGCATCTATATCCATTGACATATTTTCTAGTGATTCACCAGCATCTTTGGCACCTTCTTTAGTTATTTGTAAAAATAATTGGTGCATATTTTTAACCATATAATAAGGATATTTATTATTAAAATATTCTATTGATTGATCAATAGTACCATTTTGGTAAGACATTTCAATCATCTTTTTTAAATCACTTAATACGGGTTCTTCAATTATTCCAGAATCTCTAACACCCTCTAAGCTTTTAACAAAACTTTGAGTCGTATTAAATTCCATTATAACATTGGTTGTATATGTTTGAATTTGTTCAAAAATAAATTCACTATAAACTCTTTTACATCTTAAGTAAGCTAAATAAGGTATAAATGCTATAGTTGCTGTTGCATATATTATTGCCCACAAAATACTGTAAAAATAGAAATAACCAATAATTGCGGCAAAACCACCTAATATTGCAATTTGCGTTACATATTGTCTTATTGTATATTCTTGTCCTAATTCTTTTGATTTTTCTCTTACTACTTTAAAAGAGTATGGTGCATATTTATTATAAAGATCTCCTACAGTATCAACAACTTTTTTAAGAGATTCAGATCCTGTTTTTACATTTCTATAATATAAAACAAATATTGCTAACATTATTAAAATTAACAATTCTGGTAAAGTTCTCATTTTTGCACCACTCCTTTCTATAACGAATCAATTACTGTTTCCATTTTTACTTCGTCATTATTATCATTCGATGTACTAATAAATAAATCATCTTTAATTATTACGCCTTGACTTCCCAAATATTCTTTTAAATATTTAGTTGGATTCTCAAAATGTATTGATCCATCTAGTCCCTTTTTATAAATAATGTTATATCCTGCATTATTATCTTCATCAACATAAAATTCACAAACTTCAACTATCTCTCTTTGAAATCTTCCTAATTCTTTACTCATATAACCTTTAACATGAATAGCCAATTGAACATATCGATGAATTGATTTTAAAAATTGTTCGATATCTTGACTAGATTCTAGTAATGAATATAAACGCATTGGAACATTTCTAGCACTATCAGAGTGGATAGTAGAAATAATATTATGCCCTGATGATATTGAATTTCTTACTGCAGTAACTGCTTCAGCACTACGAACCTCGGATAGTAAAATCCACCTTGGATTTTGTCTCATACATGCTACTAAAACATCACTATAAGATGCTATATTATTAGTTTTCATTGCTACTATATCACGATGTGGAAATATTTTATCTAAATGTAGTTCTAGAGTATCTTCAATTGTTATTATTTTTTCATTTTCTTTAGTGTGACTGGCTAAATATTTTACAAGTTCTGTTTTACCGGAACCAGTTTCTCCACTAACTATAATATTGCAGTGTCCTTCAACACAAGTAAGTAAAAAATCTAATAAATCTTCTGTAACATATTGTTCTTTTATTAATTTATCTTTATTTAATCTAATTTTGGCTGGCGTTTTTCTTATAACACATGATATTCCATTTGTTGCTATTGAATCGTGGATGAAATTTAAACGTAGTTCAGCTGATTCGGCATCTAAAAATGGATGTGCCATATTAAATGTTTTTCCCATTACATTTGAACATTGAAAAGCTAGTTTTTCCATTAATGAATTATTTATTTCTGGCCTTTCAATACGATATACACCTTTATCCAATGTTTTTAAATGAATTTGACCATTGTTACCATATGAAATATCTGTTACATTATCATCATCTAAAAATTCTTTTAAAGGTCCAAAATCTATTTGTGAAAATATAGCATCATTCACTAATAGTCCCTCCTTTTTTATTCTATCCAAGAATAGTTTTGCATTATAAATTGTTCGATTTCTTCACTAGTTACTTGAGTTGAACCAGGACTTTCAGTATATGAGTGTCCTCTTAAAACTGGTACTAATGAAATTGAATGTTCATTCTCTAAATCAGTCATTGTTAATAATCTATAAATATTTTTTTGACCCTCAACATTTTCTGGTACGGCAAATATTAAATATGCTGTATCTCCAGCCGTAGAGTCCCAGAAAACATCTTTATTACTTGAGTCTTTAACAGCTTTTACTCTAATACTTTCAATAAGTGGTGCATATATAATGCTACCTTCATCAGTTTCTGCTGATACGTAAATATCAATATATTGACCTTCTTCTATTGAATTACCATATGTAGATCTTGCATTAACGGCTAAATTGTATAAGGCATAGCCAGGTTCAAGATCTTCAGCTACAGATCCAGGTATATCTTTTTTTTCACATATTTGTGATCTATAGAAAAAGCCATCTTTTGGAACGCTTGTTCCTTTGCAAATATATTTACCATCTAATTCAGCTGAATTAGTAATTATATCACTATCTTTAGTAGTAACTTGTGTTATTTCTTTAAAACCAATATTATCGGCATCTATTTTATTTGTCGTATCAATCGCTGCAATTGCATAAGGTATTTTAATTGTCGTTATTGCTTCATCAACACGGCGATTATAAAAATACCATAATACTATAACACCAGCTAAAACGGCTAAAATTGTTACGGTATTTTTATTTTGCAAAAATCTTTTAATTGTTTCAACTATATTTCCCATTTTTTATTCCATCCTTTTATTATTTTCTATTATTGGCCAGCACCAAATTCTAAAATAGCATCTATTCTGTTTGCTAAATCTATATCAGTGGCATCATTTGCAATAACAAATTTATCTGTTTTACTTGTTACTTCAACACTTACTTTTGGAGGAGCTTCATATATTTCTGTAAACAATATTTTATAATTTGAGGTAGTAGATACAGTATCTGCAAATCTTCTTATAAAAACTTCAATAAATTTTTCTTTATTTATTTTAAGCTCCCCATATTCACGGTAATAGGCATAATCTATTGCATCAATCATTGCAGCTTCGCTTATTTGTTTTAAAGTATAGTAATCTTCGGTGTTTGTTGTAGTAACGTTTCGTACTAAAAGCATAATTACAACAACAAACACACCAAGCAAAATAACCCAATACCCTAAATAACTTTCCTTCATTTAATACGTTCCTTTCTATTTCCAAGATGGTCCAATACCATAATCGGCTTCTTTATTACTATCATAACCATAGTTTTGAGTATAATATTCAAGAGAATATCTTGTATCTAGTATAACATGCCAATCTTTTTTGTTTGCAGTTGCTTTATCCCAAGTTGTCCAGTAACCAGAAGTAGCTGAATTTACTTTTCTTTCATTTTCACTCATGATTCTGTTACCTTTTATTTTTATTTTACTATTTGTTTTGTTATCTGCTAATAAATCATCTAAGAATGTGCTATAACAAAATATGTTTTTGTATGTTTTACCATTAAATTGATAATCGTAACACATTAATGTATTATTTGCATAGCCGCCATTTTCTACTTGTTCATTATTGTATCGTTTTATCCTAGAAATCATTCCAGAATCCATTGTAAATTCCATTGCAAAGCCATCAGAGTCATTAAAATCTACATCATAGATTTCATTACCATTATCCATAATTTCTATCGTTGTAGCATAAGCTTTTAATTGCCTTGATGTTACTATATAAACGTCTTTCTTTGGATCATCAGGATCAACACCAGAGTTCCAGTTGGCTCCTAAATCTCTATCGCTAGGATTTAAATTATCAGGAGTTATTGGTCTACTTTCAACATTTAAACCATCATTATAAATACATGTTGGACAAGTTATAGGACATTGACCACTTGTACATCTTTCATCTTCAACATAACATTTAGACCCTATACACACTACTGGACAATCCGGACATATATCATCACAATCAGGGTCATTAGGACAATTATAATCACAAACTCCATCTGGTGTTTGAGAGCAAGGTGGAGTTGGACAATCTGGGTCATCTTCACAATATGGATCACAAACATTATCTGATGTCTCTTTACAATCTGGAATGTTTACTCCATATTGACATACATAAACACCACCAGAATGATTGCCATGACCAATATCATCTTCTAGTTTTAAAGAATCTCCTTGAGCAACACGGCAATTTTTTGTTTCTTTCAAATTGTAAGATACAACGCTATTTTCAGCTCCCCATATTCTTCCTAATTCATCAGTTTTTTTACTATAATATTCTCCTAAATTTGATATGTATAATAAATATTTATAATATCCTCTCTTTTGAGCCCCAACTGGAAGTCCATTATTAATATCAGTACTATTTTGAATATCTATATTTTCATTTTTTGATAATACTCCCCCACTTGGATGGGTAGTTACGAAATCCCTTGGAGCGACATATTCAGCTGAAACACTCATCTCGGCTTTCATATTAACTGTTGAAGTAATATTTTTATTTTCGGTAACACAAATAGTATCATTACATTTTACAAATGCTCTTGTAACAAACGTATTATCACCACTATACTGGTCATTTGTTTTCCAATTTGTTGGACAGCTTTCGTATGATTTATTGGCTTCACTTGTACATCTAGATACGATAGCATTAGAAGGCGCTGGCACTCCACTAGTTGTTGCATTTAAATAAGTTTGTTGAACATTATTCATAAATTCTTCTTGATAATCAAATCCAACTTTTGGATTAAAATTATAAGTCATATTTTTAGCCCAGTCTCCACAACTGTTATATTTAGAAATTACGCTGTTTAAATTTGTTTGAGCTCTATCTTTATTAGTTTTTGCTGTTTCTTTATATGTACTAATACTATTACTATAAGCAGTTGTTATATCAGTACCGTTACTACCATCTATACAATAGTGAGTAGAACTATTTTTATTATCAAAACAATAAGCATCGCTTCCATAACTTCTGTATTCGCAAGTTATCATTCCAGTTCCAGTACAACTTATTGTCCAATTATTATTATTTAATTGGATGTCGCTTAAAAAGTTTAAATCACTTACAGATGCCATAGATATTTTATTAGTTTCTTCATCATATTTCCAAGCAGAGAATCTCCACTTATAACCGTAAGATGTTCCACCCCATGCATACAATGCTGGCTTTGTTTCTGTAACTGATTTTTGATATCGTCCTGTGTTTTTATTTAGTTTACATTTATCATCATGTTCTGCACTATATACATCACAATCAGCCATGTAGGTATGTGTATGTTCTGGCAAGGAATCACTGTAGCCATTACCAATACTCATTGTAGTTCTATTTTCCATCGCTGCATAAAATGAATAAAGGTTAAAATTATTAACAATTTCTTTTTGATATTTATCTATATCTTCTTCAAATTTATTTTTGTCTACGTTAGTTGTATAACATCTTTTTGTTCCTTCAATTTTAACTTTTAAATCAACACTTCTTATACTGTTATCATATTTAATTCCCGGCATAGTAAAATGATAATCCTCTGTACAATAAACGGAACAATAATTATTTGAAACTAAATCAGTAGCTTTATAAGAATTTCCATTACTATCAGAATTGTTTATAATACAAGATTTTACATCTAAAGTTGTTGGTTTACCACATGTACTTGCATCTTTTTTATATCCTTCTTTTACATCAAAGGAAGATTCATCTTTTGAACATGTTGCATATCCAACATATGAAGAACAGTCTGGACATACACTATTATATTTTTCTTTAAATCTTTGACAAGCACTAGAATTTGGATTTCCATTTTCTTTATCTTCTTCACATTTAGTTTCTAAATCTGTACAACTCTCATCACATAAATTTACTGTATTTCCTCCTTCTTCTGCTTTCCAAGATATTGGACTATTTTTAGCATATAAAACATAAAAATTTTGACATCTATCTGGGTCTTGACAATTTTCTGGTAAATACTCGCAAGCAGTAGTTGAAATAGTTTCATCATAATAAGTTCCACTTAAGTTATAACTGATATCATCACAATCATAATCGGCTGATGATGCACTAAATTCAATAGAAACATTTAAAGTTGCAGAACCCCCACTAATATCACTTATTAAACGATAATCTTTCAAAACGTTACTTATATTAATAGATCCACTTCCAAAATCTTTATTATTAATTTTAATTGAATAACTTACACCTTTATAAGAACATTCAGGACAATTAAAGTTTAAAGATACAGAAGAATTTATAGAATTAAAATTTCTTATATATATAACATAATTAACTGTTGTTCTATAAATAGTATTACCATCATCATCTAGATATGGTTCTTTTTTACTTTTAGTTGGTTTAGATATTTTGAATTCAGCTAAATTACTATTTTTTCTATAATTAATAGCTGCAGTAAAACCATCAGAAATTAATTTTTTAGCAAAACTTTCTACAGAATCTTTAATATCTGTTGTATTTCCATTATTAGTTATTGATAAAACTTTTCCTGCTGTAGATTTTGGCTTATAAACTCCATCATTATTCATATATGTATTTTTATAAGCATCACTTATTTGTTTTCTAAAAGTAGGTTCCCAATCATTAGCATATCCTTCAAAACCTGCATTTAAAGGATAGATACCAGCCCATTCAGTTGTTAAAGGATTATAAAGGTAAAATACTCTTAAAGCAATTGTTGTTGCTGCATAGGCTTCATCATTTGATAAACCATTATAACTTTTAGGATTATTGATATCATATCCGTTTTTTAAAATGGCAATAACACCAGCATCATAAATATTTTTAACTAAAGATTCGCTTTCGTTAGGATTTAATAATTGCGTACCAACATATTTATCTGAACCTTTTCCGTAGCTTTTACCAGCGTCTCGACAATAACCAGTAAAACGAGCCCCGTTTCCTTTAAATTCATATAAAGAAAAATGGGAAGAACGAGATTCACCACTTTGTGTTTGATAGCCGAAATTAACACCAATATTAGTATGAAAGCCAGAATTTTGAGTTAAATCCGGGCAAGCTCCATCTGCATGTGTAACGTTTGCAAAAAGCATAAAAGAACTTAAAAATGTTATTGCTTTGGTTATTTTTTTCATTATCCCAACTTCCTTTGCTTATTTTTTTTAATTATTATAATAGTACCAGAAGCTAAAACAACAACTGCTATACCTATAGTTAAGTACCACTTATAATCACTTATAAATTTTTTTACTTTGTCAAATGGTTTTTCTTCTGGTTTTATTTCTTCACCATTAGCATCTATTTTACCTTTTTTATATGATTCAAACATATTTAAAAATTCTTGTTGAGTTATTTCTTTTGAAGTTACATATTTTTGGCAAAGAGTAAATTCTTCATTTCCTTCACAAACCGATGTATTATAGAATTTATTTACTCTTGGAGTTGTTAAAACTAATGATTTAATTGCCTCATCAGGACAACCGGTTTTATCTGATGTATAAATTTTAATACTAAAAGTTGCCATAGTACTTATATCTTTCCAATCAAAGGTAACAATTCCATCTTTAGCATCTTTATTTGTTAAAGTAAGTTCATCATCATTAATATTATTTGTAACAACCGCATAAAACTCTTCCGTTAAATTTAAAATAGAAATTCTAAAAATATCTATATTAGTTTCTCCCTCTTCAGCTTCGATAGGTTCACTTGCAACTTCATATTCTCTTTTTATATTAGCTGCTTTTTTCTTTAAATCTACTTGTTCTTTATAATCACACATCGATGCAGCATGAACGTTACTTATAAAAGACAAGCTTAATCCTAAAAAAATAAATATTTTTTTCACAACTAAAAAACACCTACTCTCTATTAAAAATTTTAACACAAGCAATTATTATTATCAAGCGCCATTGATTAGTTTTTTAAGTTATGATATAGTTATTTTAGGTGATTTATCTGAAAAAAAATAATTTTTTTAAAATTATTAAAGGGATATTTAAAGAAATTCAAATCATTTTTTTATATTTTTTTACAGTTTTTATTTTATCTTTAATTTTTTATAAAGGATTAGAATCTAATTATAATTTTTGTAATCTTTTAATTAATTTAATTTTATTAACAATATTTATATTTATATTTAGAACAAATATTATTCCAAGTTGGAATGATTTTAAAAAAAATGGATTTAAATATATTAAAAATTCTTTTATTTATTATTTAATTGGCTTATTAATTATGTTAATTAGTTCAAATATTATTTCATCTTTTTATAAATTACCTATTAATGAAACTTTAAATCGTAATGATTTATTAGCTTATCCAATTTTTTCTTTAATCGAAATGGTAATATGTGCTCCTATTATAGAAGAATTAATGACTAGAGTTATTTTAAAAGATAATTTTAATAATAAATATATTTATGCTTTTTTATCAGGGATTATTTTTGGTATTTTACATATAATTGTTTCTTTAGTTAGTGGTAATTACTTTGATTGCTTTTATATTATTTCTTATGGAGCTCTTGGTATTTCATTTGCCCTAATTTATGAAAAATGTGATAATATATGGGCAAGCATAACATATCATGCTTTTCATAATTTATTATGTATAATACTTATTATAGGAGGACTTTCATGAAAAAAATTATTATTATTGTATTATTTTTTATATTTTGTCTATTTTTATATGGAAAATATATAGAAGTAAATGAAATTAAGATAAATAATTATGAAATTAAAGCTAATGTTCCAGAATCATTTAGAGATTTAAAAATTGTTCAATTTTCAGATATTTTATATGATAAAAATGAAAAAAAATTAGATAAATTAATTAATATAATAAATGATCAAAATGCTGATATAATTATTTTTAATGGTGATTTATTTAATAATAATTATACTTATAATGAAAATGATCTCAATACTTTAAAAAATTATTTTTCTAATATAAATGCTTCATATTATAAATTCGCTGTTGTTGGTGATAATGATGAAAAATTTATCGATGAATATAAAGATTTATTATATGATAGTGATTTTAAATTATTAGATAATGAAAATATGCTTTTATTTTATAAAGATAATACTCCAATTAATATTATTGGTTTAAGAAATGGAGATAATGTAAAAGAATTATTAGATAATGATGTTGAAACTAATTATAATTTAGCTATTATTCACAAACCAGATTATGCTGAATCTTTAAGTGAAAAGGGAATAAATACTATATTATCAGGTCATAGTTTAGGTGGTATTATTAATATTCCTTATGTTGGAGGAATAATAAAAAAAGATGGCGCTACTAAATATATTAATTCTTATTATAAAATAAATGATAGTGAATTATTTATATCGAATGGTTTAGGTTTTGAAAATTTTAATTTTAGATTATTTAATAGCCCTTCAATTAATGTTTATAAATTTACTAAAGATGAATAAATCTTTAGTATTTTTTTGGTAAGATATGGAAGTATAAGTTATCCTAAATTTTCTAAAAATATTATTAGAAAGGATGTTAAAAAATGGTTAAAAAAACAATAATATTTATTTTAATGCTTTTATTAATTATGCCCACAATTATAAAAGCTAAAGAAGTAGCTGTTGGAAGTCAATCTGAATTACTTGAAGCAATACAAGATAAAGATGTTGATACAATAACTTTAAGTAAAGATATTGAAACAACCCAAAAAATTAATATTACTAGACCTTTAGTTATTGATGGAAAAAACCATACAATTAAATATGTTGGAACATTTGGAACAGATAATTCTAAATCTAATACTGTTTGGGGTGGCATATATGTTTTACAATTTTATAAAACAACTGGAACAATTAGAAATATTAAATTAACTGGTGGTAATGCAGCCCTTTTATTAAATGGTTCTCAAGTTAAATTAGAAGGAACTATTGATGTTTCAGGAAATGGTTTTGGAGGAATTGAACTTGGTCAAGGAGTAAACGTAGATGAAGATGTTAAATTAACTTTAGATGATAACATTAATATAATAAATACTACTGAAAAAAATTCAGCTCCAACTTTATGGGTTGCTAGTGATTCAGAGGATGCTACAATTACAATGAATGGTGTTACTAAAATTCTTAAAAAAGGGGAAGAATTGAAAATTAAAGAAATAGAAAAAATATTAGGTATGGATATTGAAGCTAATCCTAATACTTCTGATAATATTTCTTTATATATAACATTATTTATGATAAGTCTTATAGGAATTACAAGTACTATTAAATTTAGTAAGAAGGAATGTTAAATTCCTTTTTTTATAAGTTTAGCATGAATAACAACTCTATTACCAATATAATCATAACAAGTCGATAAAGTTAATATTTTATCTTTAATATTAACTTCTGTTTTAAAATCAAATATACTTCTATTTTTTATTGTATTTAAAAAATCTTCATATAATTCATCTGTTTTAAATTTTGTTGTTATATAAAAACTTTCTTGCTCTATTTTATAAACACTAAATATTTGCCAAATAGAATTTTCTTTTTCATTAGATAATTTAATAAGTCTATTATTTTCATTATTAAACCATTCTTCTTTTAAAGTATTACTTAAAGAAGAAAACATAGTACCATCATTTCTTTTATGACCATATATTATAGTATTTTTTCCATATTCATATGGATCATTACGATAATCCATAAAAATCCATCCAGCTCGATTATAAGATTTATCTAAAGAATGTCTTAAATAATATAAATTATCATTTGTCTTTACAACTGGATATGATACACTTGTACCTGGTACATATATATAAGAAACTATATCAGGATTTATTTTTTTTATTTCTTCAAAATTAATATTTAAAAAAGGTTCATTTATAAATTTATAATAAGAATCATTTTTATCTAATGGTTCATTTATAAGTTCATAAGTTATATCATCAGTTATTATATTATTTTCACTTTTTATAGCATTATCAAATAATTTAGTCATTTTTTTAGTATGATAATTGTCATAAAACCAAATAAATATATTATAAAAACTAATAATAAATATTATTATAAAAAAAACTAAAAAAATATTTTTTAAATTTAAATGTCTTTTTTTCATATTATCACGTTATTTATTATGTTAAATTTTAAATAATATATTAATTTTTTTGTTATAATAAATATATGGTGATTAAAATGTCAAAAAAAACAATTATATTTCTTTTTATTTTATTAATAGGTTTATTATTTTATTTATCTTTTAATACTTATATATTAGATAAAGAAAATGATAATAATAATAGTTATAATACTGATTTATTTAAAGATTATTATAAAAAAGCCGAAGAATTATTAGATACTCTTAATATTGATGAAAAAATAAGTCAATTATTATTAATTAGACATCCTCAATTAAATGATGTTGATATTCAAAAAAAATATCAATTTGGGGGTATGGTTTTTTTTGAAAGAGATTTTAAAAATAAAGCTAAAGATAATGTTATAGAAATGATTGCAAAACTTGAAGAAGTATCAAATATTCCAATGTTAACTGCAATTGATGAAGAAGGGGGAATTGTATCTAGAATAAGTAGTAATAAAAATTTAACTGATACACCTTTTAAATCTCCTCAAGAGTTATATAAAGAAAATGGTTATCAAGCTATATATGATGATGTTATAAATAAAAGTAAAATTTTAGAGGAATTAGGATTAAACTTAAATTTAGCCCCAGTTGTTGATGTTTCCACTAATAAAGATGATTATATGTATAAAAGAACTATTGGAATGGATACTGAACATACCAGTTTATATGCTAAAACTGTAATAACTGCTAGTCATGAAGGAAATGTTTCTTATACTTTAAAACATTTTCCTGGTTATGGAAATAATTTAGATACTCATATTGGTGAATCAATTAGTAATAAATCATATGAAGATATTTTAACTTATGATATTCCACCATTTAAAGAAGGTATTAATAATGGAGCTGAAGCTATTATGGTAAGTCATAATGTTATTACATCAATCGATAAAGATAATCCTTCAAGTTTATCATTACCTGTTCATAATATTTTATTAAATGATTTAAATTTTAAAGGCATTATAATTACTGATGATATTAGTATGAGTGCTTTAAATAATATAGATGATGTTGAAATAAAAGCCATTAAAGCAAATAATGATTTATTAATAACTTCTGATCATGAAAAAAGTTTTAATAATATTAAAAAAGCTTATTCTAATGGAATTATAACTGATGAAGAAATAGATAAGCATGTTTTAAAAATATTGGCTTGGAAGTATTATAAAAAACTTTTATAACATATACTTTATTAGGTGATGTTTTTGAATAATTTTTTAAAAAAATTATTTTATATTTTCTTTCCTCTTATATGTGGATCTTTAGTTGGTATTATTATAGCAAAATTTATGGATTATGAAACATTAGTAAAACCATTTTTGTCTCCACCAGGTTTTATATTTCCTATTGTTTGGTCAATTATTTATCTTTTATTAGGAATATCTTATTTTTTAATTCCAAATAAAAAAAATATTAATAAAATATATTATATAAGTCTATTTATAAATCTTTTATGGAGCATCTTTTTCTTTGTTCTTAAATGGCGATTATTTACTTGTATTTGGACTATATTATTATTAATATCAGTAGTTTATTTATTAATAAATTTTTATAAAGAAAACAAAGTATCTTTTTATTTAAATATACCCTATCTTTTATGGCTTATCTTTGCAACATATTTAACATTTGGAGTTTATTTATTAAATTAAAAAATCATCTCATCGATGATTTTTTATCTTTGATCATTAAATATAGCTAGTAATCTAATTATTTCTAAAATTGATGTTAAAACTGAAGCTACATAAGTCATTGCTGCCGATGTTAAAACTTTTTTAACGCCATCTATTTCATCTTTATCAATTAATTTTAATTTTTCTAATTCTTTTTTAGCTCTACTACTAGCATTAAATTCAACAGGTAAGGTAACAATTTGAAATAATAATCCTATACTTATTAAGCCTATACCTAATAAAAATAAATTAAAATATTCTGCAAATAAACCTATTATAATTACAATCCAAGCAAAGCTTGAAGTAAAATTAACAACTGGTACTAAAAAACTTCTAATTCTCATAAATGTATAATTATCTTTATCTTGGAGGGCATGGCCACATTCATGAGCAGCTACAGATGCAGCAGCAACTGTTTCACCATGAAAAATATCTTTTGATAATTTAATTACTTTTCTTGTTGGATCGTAATGATCTGTTAAATTACCACTTGTTTCAACAACATATATATCATTTAAACCATTAGCTTCTAATATTTTTTTAGCAACTTCAAATCCTGATAATTTTTTGCTATTCTCAACTTTTTTATATTTACTATAATTAACACTTATTCCAATTTGTGCTATTATTGGAATTAAGATAATTAATATATATAATAATAAATTCATTATTTCACCTCAAATTTTGTTCCTTCTCTAGTATCTTTTAATAATATTCCCATATTTTCTAAATCATTTCTAATTTTATCTGCTAAAGCATAATCTTTATTTTCTTTAGCAATATTTCTTTCATTAATTTTAGCCAATATATAATTTTCATCAATTTGTAGTTTTTCTTTTTTAGTTAAATCTAAACTTAATACTTGATCAAAATCTTTAATTAATTGGTATTTAGTAACATCATTAACTTCTTCTTTTAATAGTTCGTATATTAAACTAATAGCATTAGCAGTATTTAAATCATCACTTAAAGTTTCTATAAATTTTTGTTTAAACACTTCAAATGTTTTATTATCAATATCTCCATCAGTATTTAAATTTAAAACTTTATTTTTTAATTTTTTATATGCCGCTTCTGCTCCATCTAATGAATCATATGAGAAAGTTAATTGCTTACGATAATGACTTTGTAAACACATAAAACGATAACTTAAAGGATCATATCCTTTTTGAATCAAAGTGCTAACAGTTAAAGTTTCACCTTTACTTTTACTCATCTTACCAGAAGCATCATTTAAATGTTCACCATGAACCCAATATTTACACCATTTATGGTTTAAATAACTTTCAGATTGAGCTATTTCATTTGTATGATGAGGAAATATATTATCTACACCACCACAGTGGATATCTAAATATTCACCTAAATATTTTAAACTAATTCCTGAACATTCGATATGCCATCCCGGATAACCAACTCCAAAAGGGCTATCCCATTTTAATTCTTGACTATCAAATTTACTTTTAGTAAACCATAAAACAAAATCTGCTTTATTTTTTTTATTATTATCTACTGATACTGTTTCTCTTACACCTTCAATTAACTCATCACTACCTTGATTAGTTAAAGCATAATAATTCTTAAGTTTAGATGTATCAAAATATATATTACCACCAGATGAATAAGCATAGCCATCTTTAAGTAATTTTTCAATTATTTTTATGTATTCTTGAATATTTTCAGTCGCAGCACTTATAATTTCTGGCTTTTTTATGTTTAAAGATTTTAAATCTTTGAAAAAAGCATCAGTATAATATTTGGCAATTTCTAATACAGTTTTATGCGCATTTTTGGCACTTTTAACCATTTTATCATCACCAGTATCAGCATCACTTGATAAATGTCCGACATCAGTAATATTCATACATCTTTTAACCTTATATCCCATATAATTTAAAGATTTTTCTAAAATATCTTCTGTAATATAAGTTCTTAAATTACCTATATGGGCATAATGATAAACAGTTGGACCACAAGTATACATTGTTACATAATCTTTATTCCAAGGAATAAATTGTTCAATTTTTCTTGTTTGTGTATTATATAATTCCATAAATACCTCTTTCTATTTAAGTCTATTTAATACATTTTCTCTACCAATTAAATAAATTTCATCTGGAAGTTCTGGTCCATGTTCTACACCACTTATTTTAATTCTTATTGGCATATATAATAATTTACCTTTTATTCCTGTCTTTTCCTTTACTATATTAATTACTTCAGCAATATTTTCAATATTCCAATTTTCTAATTTTTCTAATTCATCGTGATAAGTTTTAATTACTAAAGGAATATTTTCATCACTTTTTAAAAACTCTTCATTTTCTTTATTGATTGTTATATTGTTTTCAAAGAAAATTTTAACCATCTCATTAATTTGTTTTCCATATGATAAGTGATCTTTATAAATTAATAATAATTTATTTATCCATTCCTCACTTTTATTACTAATATCATATGTTAAAAATGGTTTTATAAATTTTAAATATTCTTCTTCATTTAATTCTTTTATGTATTTTGCATTAAACCATTCTAACTTTTTAATATCATATGTTGATGAAGATTTTCCTATTCTTTTTGGATCAAATGCTTTAATTAATTCATCCATAGTAAATATTTCTTTATTTTCTACAGGACTCCATCCAAGTAATACTAAATAGTTAACTATTGCTTTTGGTAAAAATCCTTCATTATATAAATCCATGAAAGATGCATCACCATTACGTTTAGATAATTTATTACCATCACTACCCAAAACCATTGGTACATGAATATAAGTCGGTTTATCCCAACCAAATGCTTCATATAATAAATTATATTTTGCACTTTGATCTAAATATTCCTTTCCTCTTATAACATGAGTTATATTCATTAAATGATCATCAATTACATTAGCAAAATTGTATGTTGGAAAGCCATCACTTTTAAGTAAAATTTGGTCATCTAATATACTGTTATCAATTTTAATTTTTCCATATATTACATCTTCAACAATTGTTTCCCCATATTTTGGCATCTTTTGCCTAATAACATAAGGAACTCCATTATCTAAATTTTCTTTAATTTGCTCTTTACTTAATCTTGAACATCTTCCATCATATAGAAAAGGTTTTTTCCTTTGATTAGCTTTTTCACGCATTTCTTCTAATTCTTTTTCTGTACAAAAGCAATAATAAGCATGGCCTTTTTCAACTAATTCTAAAGCATATTTTTTATAAATATCTAATCTTTCACTTTGAATATAAGGTCCATAATTTCCTGGAGTTTTTGGCCCTTCATCTATTTCTATATTACATAATTTTAAAGTATCATAAATAAAGTCAATTGCTCCATCAACTTTTCTTGTTTGATCAGTGTCTTCTATTCGAAGTAAAAAAGCACCATTATCATGTTTAGCTACTAAATACTCAAAAATAGCTGTTCTTAAATTACCTATATGCATAAAGCCAGTTGGACTTGGTGCAAATCTTGTTCTTGTTTTCATCAAAACACTTCCTTATGAACTATATTTTATCATATTTTATAAGTATTTTCATTATTAAACACCTAAATATTAAAAAAAGAAGAGAAATATTCTCTTCCGGGTTTAAGTCTATGAGGTTTTAACGAGTTTTCCTTCTCGGGTTAAGCTTGAACGATAAATGGATCATCAATTGTTCCAGCTCCTTTTAATTTTACAGAATTTAAAAGGTAGAAAACAGGTTTAACCGCCTCAACACCCCAATTGGGGTCATGACCTCGAGAGGAAACTTCATCCGAAGTCGCGATATATGTAGTAGAAGAATAACGACCTTCAAATGGATCATTATCACTAAAATACGAGCTCGTAGCTAACCAAACATCCGGCAAAGAGAATCCAAATTCAGGAATTTCTTCTAATCCATAATTTTGAGGAGACATCCAGCCCTCTGATAGCCAGCCTTCAATAATTGAGCAATCATACCATTCTTCTCCATCATCATAAATTTCCCTTTCACATTCGTAATGAACTTGATTTTCAGGTACGGAAAATAGATAATCATGAATGTAAGGCAACCAAATTTTTGCAGAAACTCTGCTCGATCTACAATTAGATGAAGAGCCAGAACTAGAAGGAACAGGTATACACCACTCGTCTGTCTCAAAATGATAGTAATCATCCGATGATTCGAAAACTTGTGGATCATCATCATTATAATCATTACTATCATTCCATAAATGTAGAGATATTTTATTATACCACGTTGTATCACCTTTAGAACTAATATATTGTACTGAACTAGTAGTACTATCAACAAAAATATTTGTATTTCCGTACGGACCTCGTTCACTTCCATTTCTGATTCCATTTAATCTTTCAAAAATGGTTGTATCTGAAAATTCCATACCTCCGGCAGTAGCAAATAAATCTTTTTTAGAATAATCACTCGAATAACTAAAAGAATCCCAATTAAACGTACCATCATCCTCTTCTAAACCAGTATTTTTTATTAATTTTATCTCACCATCGTTAGTTATGCCTATTATTCTATACATATAATCACTTGTTAAATCACATTTGGCACCATTTCCAAAACAAATGAAATTATCAACTTGTCCAGTGCAGCCACCATTAGAAGCATTACAATTTCCTTGATATCGATATAAATCTCCAACCATTTCTTTATTTAGTCCAGCTGGATTTTTGCTTTGAACATATTGTCCTCCCCTTAAAGATTCAGTACTAACTTTTTTACTTGTTTCTGTATATCTTCCTGATACATCTGTTACTCTTCCTGTTATAGTGTATTCTGTATCTTCTTCTAATCCACTATCG
>CANRDZ010000007.1 GCA_947629465.1 uncultured Bacilli bacterium
TGATGTAGTATATTATTGTGTAAAAGAAGGAAGTAATGCTTGTACAACAAGTGAATGGGTAAAATTAACAGATACAAGTAAAAGTAAAAGTGGAACAGTAAATATAACAAGCGAGAGTGATGGAAGTAAAACAATAAATGCTTATTTAAAAGATAGAGCCAATAATATATCTTCAGTAGTAGCAAATACATCAAATAAAACAATAACATTAGATACAATAAATCCAAGTGAAGTAAGTATAAGTGATGAAGAGAGTACCGAAAGTAGTATAACAATTAAAATAAATGGAAAAGACAATTTAGGGATTAAAAGTAAAGAATGTAAAGCAGGAAATGGAAAATGGTTTACAGCAAGTGATGATGGAACATGTACAATCGATAGTGGATTAGAAGAAGATACAGAATATGAAGTAACAGGAAGAGTAACAGATGTATCAGGAAGATATACAGAAACAAGTAAAAAAATAAAAACTGAATCAAATTCAATTGGAAAATATATTCAAAGTAAAAATCCAAGAGGATTAAGTACAAAGGTTTTAGGAGATATGTACAGATTTGTCGGAGGAAAAGAAGATGTCGATAATTATATTTGCTTTGGAAATGGTGCGAAATGCAATGAAACAGATGAATACATGTACAGAATAATAGGGTTAACTGAAGAAGGCGAGATAAAAGTTATAAAAAACACTGCAGTAAAAGAAGGTGAGAATATTCTTTTTTACTGGCGGGCTGGTGGGTTAAATCCTGATTGGTCAGAATCATTTTTGTTTAAAAGATTAAATGGTATAAGTGAAGGAACAGAGGCTGGCGAGTATGGTGATACAAATATTTTTGTAGATAGTAAAGATTATCCTTATATGTCTTCATCAAGCATTTGGTATCAAAAAATTTCTGATCATCTTTGGTGGCAAGGAGCGATAGGGGCTGAAGGAGATGCTAATAATATATTTTTAATGGAAACCGGAGTCATCCCTCATCGTCATTATACTTTATCTGGACGAGTCACGGAACCATGGAGCTCATCAGAAAGAGTAAATGCTAAAATAGGACTACTTTATCTTCATGATTATTATTATGCTTATTCATTAGATTATACATCAGGAGTTTATGTAGATTGTAGTAATGAATCTTCTCATTGCGAAAATGTTTGGTTAGATGATGGAGGGTATGAATATTATTATGATGATCCTTATTATGGTGGAACATGGTCGAGTTGTGGCTCTTGGATGATTGAGGCCAATAGTCCTGAAACATGGGAATCTGATCTCTTCGTTTGGGATTATTCTCAACTTACTTGTAAAGAGGGTGTGAATTATGAGGCTCCCTGTGGAAATGAATCATTGAACGCGGTTAATTGGTCAAGAGGCGAATCAAATCGAGTTTTTCCAACTTTTTATTTAAATTCAAAATCAAAAGCTAGTGGTTCAGGAACATCATCAGATCCATTCATAGTTAAGGCTTAACCCGAGAAGGAAAACTCGTTAAAACCTCATAGACTTAAACCCGGAAGAGAATTTATTTCTCTTCTTTTTTTGCTGTAAAAAAATTTTAAAAAATTAGCACTCATATATTGACAAGTGCTAAACATAATATTATAATGAGATTAGCATTCAAAAAGGAAGAGTGCTAATTAAGAAAGCGGGTGATATAATGATAATGGATGAACGAAAAAAAGAATTGTTAAAAGCAATAGTGGAAAATTATGTTAAAACTGTTAAACCTGTGGGTAGTAATTCTTTATGTAAAAAGTTAAAATGCTCTAGTGCGACCATTAGAAATGAAATGGCTTTATTGGAAGAAATGGGATATATTGAAAAAAATCATATATCAAGCGGAAGAATACCTAGCGAATTAGGATATAAATATTATGTTGAGCATTTAATGAAACCAAAAGATTTAACAGGTGAAGATGTACTAAAATTACAACAAATATTTTCAAATAACGAATTAAAAGTAAATGATGCCGTTACAAAGTGTTTGGAAATAATAAGTGATTTAACTAATTACACTTCTGTAGTTTTAGGTAAAAATAGTATGGATAATTTACTAAAACAAGTTAATATAATTGCTTTAGATGAACAAAAAATAGTAGCGGTTGTTTGTACAGATAAAGGAATAGTAGAAAACAAACAATTTTTGTTACCAAAAGATACTAATATTGAAGAAGTAGTAAAAACTGGGGATATGATAAATAAGATGTTAGTAGGTACCCCAATAAATAAAGTATCAGAAAAATTAGAATTTGAAATTAAACCAATAATTGCGAAAAAAATAAAAGATTATGAAACGGTATATAATATTTTCTACGATGCATTTAATGATTTTATTCATCATAATAGTAATATTCATGTATCAGGACGTGTTAATCTACTAAAAGAACCTGAATATGATGATGCAAATAGTATAAAAAGAATAGCTTCGAAATTAGAAGATGAATCATTTAAAGAAATGGTTAATAAAATAGATGGTAAAGAAGATTTGCAAATTTATATAGGTAAAGAAAGTAATTTTGATAATAATGTAACTGTTATTAAAAGAAATTATAAGTCAGGTGGTGAAGAAGGAACAATAGCAATAATTGGACCTAAAAGAATGGAATATGAAAGAGTTGTTTCACTTCTAAACTATATGGTAGATAAAATAGAGGGAAAAGATGATGGAAAACAATAATGAGAAAGTAAAGAATGCAAAACATTCTAAAAAAGAAAATAAAAAGCATAATGAAGAATTAGAAAAAATAAAAAATGATTATGCTCTTTTAAATGAAAAATTATTAAGAGTAACTGCTGAAATGCAAAATATGCGTAAAAGATACGAAGATGAAATTAGTCGCATATATAAATATGATGGTGAATCATTTATAAAAAAAAGTTTAGTTATTCTTGATAATTTTGAAAGAGCAATAAGTATGGATGATGATAATTTAGAAGATGAAGTATCAAAGTTCTTAAATGGTTTTAAATTAATATATAATGATTTTAAGAAAATATTAGATGAAGCTGGCGTTAAAGAAATTGATGCTTTAGATAATAAATTTGATCCCAATACAATGGAAGCTGTTTTAACAGAAAGTGATAAAGAAAAAGAAACGGGAATTGTTACTAGTGTAATGCAAAAGGGATATATATATAATGATAAAGTTATAAGACCTGCTATGGTTAAAGTTAACGAAATCATAAATGAATAAATTTTAAAATTTATACTCAAAAAATGAAAGGAAAGATGAAAAATGAGTAAAATAATAGGTATCGATTTAGGTACTACAAATAGTTGTGTTGCTGTTCTTGAAGGTGGCGAAGCTAAAGTTATTCCAAATAGTGAAGGAAATCGTACAACACCTTCAGTAGTAGCATTTAAAGGTGATGATGAATTAGTTGGAGAAACAGCTAAAAGACAAGCTGTTACAAATGTAAAAAATACAATTTCATCAATCAAAAGAAAAATGGGAACTAGTGAAAAAGTTGAGGCAAATGGTAAAAAATATACACCTGAAGAGATTAGTGCTAAAATTTTAAGTAAACTTAAAGCCGATGCAGAAAGTTATTTAGGAGAAAAAGTTACAAAAGCAGTTATAACTGTTCCAGCATACTTTAACGATGCTGAAAGACAAGCTACTAAAAATGCTGGTAAAATTGCTGGACTTGAAGTAGAAAGAATTATTAATGAACCAACTGCGGCAGCTCTTGCTTATGGATTAGACAAACAAGATAAATTACAAACAATTTTAGTTTATGATTTAGGTGGTGGTACATTTGATGTTTCTATTCTAGAACTTGGTGATGGTGTTTTTGAAGTTAAAGCAACAAGTGGTAATAACCGTCTTGGTGGTGATGACTTTGATGCTCGTATTAGTGATTATTTAGTATCTGAATTCAAAAAAGAACATGGTATTGATTTATCAAAAGATAAAATGGCTATGCAAAGAATTAAAGATGCATCAGAAAAAGCTAAAAAAGATTTATCAGGTATGACAAATGCTCAAATAAGTCTTCCATTCCTAGCGCAAAATGATGATAAAGAACCATTACATATGGAAATGAGTTTATCAAAAGCTAAATTTGAAGATTTATGCCGTGATTTATTTGATTCAACTCTTGAACCAGTTAGAAAAGCAATGAAAGATGCTAAACTTACTAATAAAGATATAGATAAAGTAATTTTAGTTGGTGGATCAACTCGTATTCCATACATTCAAGAATTAGTTAAAAAAGAATTAGGCCAAGAACCTAATAAAGGCGTTAATCCAGATGAAGTTGTTGCAATGGGTGCTGCAATTCAAGGTGGAGTATTAACTGGTGAAGTTGATGATATTGTCTTATTAGATGTTACACCATTATCACTTGGAATTGAAACATTAGGTAACGTAATGACAGTATTAATTCCAAGAAATACAACTATTCCTACAAGTAAGAGTCAAGTATTTAGTACAGCCGTTGATAATCAACCCGCTGTTGATATACATGTTTTACAAGGTGAAAGACCTATGGCTTATGACAATAAAACTTTAGGAAATTTCCAACTTACTAATTTACCTCCAGCTAAAAGAGGAGTTCCTCAAATTGAAGTTACATTTGATATAGATGCAAATGGTATCGTAAATGTAAAAGCTAAAGATTTAGGTACTGGTAAAGAACAATCCATAACTATTACTTCAAGTACAAATCTTACTGATGAAGAAATAGACAAAATGGTAAAAGAAGCCGAAGCTAACAAAGAAGCTGATGAAAAGCGTAAAGAAGAAGCTGAAATAAGAAATAATGCTGATTCAATGGTTTTCCAAACTGAAAAAGCTTTAGAAGACCTTGGTGATAAAGTAGATTCTTCTGATAAAGAAAAAGCTGAAAGTGCCATTAAAGATGTTAAAGAAGCATTAGAAGGTACAGATACTGATAAAATTAAAGAAAAAACAGAAGAACTTTCAAAAATAGCAATGGATTTAGCAGCTAAAGTATATCAAAATGCTAAACCAGAACATCCAGAAGAAAAAGAAGAAGATACTAAAGCTAAATCAAATGATGGTGTAGAAGAAGCATCATTTGAAGAAAAATAATTAAAATAATAAGGAAGAGATTTAACCTCTTCTTTTGCTGTTAGGAAAGGTTAAGATGGCTAAAGAAAGAAAAGATTTTAATGATGCATATAAATGGAATACAAAAGATATATACCAAAAAGATGAAATTGCTTTAAAAGATATTAAAAGTTTAGAGAAAAAAATAAAAGAATATAAAAAATTTAAAGGACATATTTTAGATAGTGCCGAAAATTTATTTGAATTATTAGAATTTGATGAAAAAATAGGTATTAAGTTGGAAAAAATATTTATTTATGCTCATATTAATAATGATGCAGATACTCTTAATGTTAAATATCAAAAATTATATGGATTAGCTAAAAATTTATTTACTAAATATTTAGAAGAATCTTCGTTTATTACACCAGAGTTTCTACAAAAAGATGAAAAATTAGTTCTAAACTATATAAAAGAATGTCCAAAATTAAAAAAATATAAAAGAATTTTAAAAGATGTTTATAGAAATAAAAAACATGTTTTAAATAGTGAAGTAGAAAAAGCATTAGGGGCATATGCTAAATTAATGGATGCCCCAGATGAAATTATGTCTAGTTTGTCCGATAGTGATTTTAAATTTGATAATATAATCGTTGATAATAAAAGTGTTGAATTAAATGAAAGTAATTATAGTACTTACATAAGAAGTGAAGATAGAAAAATAAGAAAACAAGCCTTTTATTCACTTTATAAAACATATGGTAATTTTAAAACTACCATATCAGCGATTTTAAGAAATGAAGTAGAAAAAAATGTTGCTAATGCAAAATTAAGAAATTATAAAAATACTTTAGAAGCGTCTTTATTTCATGATGAAATAAAACCTAGTGTTTATTATAATTTAATAACATCCGTTCATAAAAATTTACCATCTTTATATAAGTATTGGAATTTAAAAAAGAAAATATTAAAATTAGATGAAATGCATTTATATGATACGTATACGGAAATAAAATTATCAGAAAGTAATAAAAAATATACTTTTGAAGAAGCCGAAAAATTAGTTTTAAATATAGTTAAGCCTTTAGGAGATACATATGTTAATGATATAACAAAAGCTTTTACTAATCATTGGATAGATTCATGCAACAATGTTGGTAAAAGAGGTGGAGCTTATTGCACTTCCTGTTATACCGTTCATCCATATGTTTTAATGAGTTTTGAAGGCAATTTAAATGATGTATCCACTCTAGCTCATGAACTTGGTCATGCTATGCATTATTATTATGCATGTCAAAATCAAAATTTTATTGATTATAATTATAGTATTTTTGTTGCTGAAGTTGCTAGTCAAGTAAATGAAATTCTTTTAAGCCGTTATTTACTAGATCATAGCAATGATGTTTTAGAAAAAATCCATTTGATTGATGATTTATTACAAAAATATAAAGCTAGCATATTTAGACAAACTATGTTTGCTGAATTCGAATTATTTATTCATGAATATGCTGAAAATGGAGGCATTTTAACAAGTGATGTTATGAATGATAAATATTTAGAATTAAACAAATTATATTTTGGAAAAGATGTTATTGTTGATGATGAAATAAAATATGAATGGGAAAGAATACCACATTTTTATAATAATTATTATGTTTATCAATATGCAACTGGCTTTGCTGCTGCAATTAATATTGCCAATAAAATATATGATGGCGATATTGAAGCTCGAGATAAATATTTAAAATTTTTAAAATTAGGTTGTACTAAAAATCCTGTTCTTTCTCTTAAAGTAGCTGGCATAGATATCGAAAGTGAAGAAGTAATGGATAATGCTATAGTTTTTATGGATAAATTAATTAATCAATATCAAGATTTGCAAGGAAGTGAAAAATAATGAATAAAAAAGATTATTATGAAATATTAGGAGTATCTAAAAATGCGACTGATGAGGAAATAAAAAGAGCATTTAGAGTATTAGCAAAAAAATATCATCCTGATGTAAATAAAGAAGAAGGAGCAGCCGAAAAATTTAAAGAAATAGGTGAAGCATATCAAGTCCTTTCAGATAAAAATAAAAGAGCTCAATATGATCAATTTGGCCATGCCGCTTTTCAAAATGGTGGTGCTTCTCAAGGATTTGACATGGGTGATATTGATTTAGATGATATTCTTTCTAGTATTTTTGGTGGATCTTTTGGTGGCGGTTTTGGTAGTTTTTCAGATGCTTTTTCAGGTTTTAATACGCGAGGTAAAAGAGGAAGTCGTGCTACTCGCGGTGATGATTTATTAATGAAGGTTAAATTAACTTTTGAAGAATCAATTAATGGCTGTAAAAAAGATATACGAGTTAATGTAGTAGAAGAATGTGATAAATGTAATGGCACAGGTGGTTTTGGTGAAGTAAAATGTCAAATGTGTGGTGGAATAGGAGTTATTAGAGAACAACAAAGAAGTTTATTTGGTATAGTAGAAACGCAAAAAACTTGTCCTGAATGTAAAGGAACCGGTAAAACATATAAAGAGGTATGTCCTGATTGTGGTGGCGAAGGAAGAGTTAAAAAGAATAAAACCTTATCTGTTAATATTCCTGCTGGTGTATTTAATGGAAGCCAATTAAGGCTATCTGGTAAAGGTGGAGCTGGAAGCAATGGCGGTAGTAATGGTGATTTATATTTAGAATTTGAAGTAATGGAACATAAATATTTTGAAAGAGAAAATGATGATATTTATCTTGAAGTACCAATAACTATTACCGATGCTATTTTAGGTTGCAAAAAAGAAATACCTACCCTTAATGGAAATGGTTATATTGAAATAAAACCAGGAACCCAAAATTATACAAAATTAAAATTAAAAGGCAAAGGAGTTAAAGGGGTTAACAGTAAAACAGCTGGTGATATGTATGTTGTAATTAATATAATAATGCCTACTAAACTTACTAAAAAGCAAAAAGATTTACTTCTTGAATTAGCTCAAACTGATTTAGAAAATGAATCTGAATTTAAAGAATTTAATAAAGCTTTGAAATAAAATAAAAAGAGTATTGAAGTCTTAAAAATCAATACTCTTTTTATTTATAAAAGCCAATTTCTAAAAATTGACATTATTTTTATCTTTTAATATAATAATTATATGAAGGCTGGTGCTAATGAAAGAACCTATTTTAGTTAAATTAAAAATGAAATTTCGTTATAAATCATTATTATCAATTTTAGGTATATTAATAATATCTATATCATTAGTTGGTATTTTATATTTATTTTATGATAAAGTCTTAAGTGTAGAGGTTAATGGCGTTTTATCAATAAATTATATTGATGGTAAAAAAATAAATACTAATGAAAATAAATATATAAAATTTTCAGTTAGTAATGAAAGTGATAATATTGCTTACTATTATATATCTTTTAATAGTTTATTTGGGAATGGTACTTATAAAATTTTAGATAATGGGACAACATTAATGGAAGGAAATCTAAATACTTCTTCCTTAATTAATAGTGATTATATTAGTTTAGATGCTAAACAAACTAAAACTTATGTCATTAGTATTAATTCTAATGATAATATAAAAGGTAACTTTAGTATTGAAATTCCTAATGAACCCGTAGTGACATTTTCAGACACAATATTAAATAATTCTCAAATAAAAGAGCCAATTACTAAAATAGGTGTTGAAGTAGCAACTGAAGATGAAGGTTTAATAAAATCAAATGATGATTTAGGAGTATCATATTATTTTAGGGGAAATGTTTCTAATAATTATGTCAATTTTGCTGACAAAGATTGGCGAATAGTAAGAATTAATGGTGATGGTACTATAAGATTAATATTAGATGGAGTTACTGAAGAAGTAGGTAGTTATTATCAAGAAGAAGACTCATCATTTGCTTACCATGATGTATTAATGTATACTTATTTAAATGATTGGTTTCAAGACAATTTAAAAAGTGAAGAACAATATATTGCTAATACTAGTTTTTGTAATGATATAGTTAAAGATAGTAGCAATAATTATTTAGCTTATACCAGAATTATGACCAATAAAATTCCTACTTTAAATTGTTTGGGAGAAATATATAGTAGTAATATTGGCCTACTTACCATTGATGAATATGTTTTAGCTGGCGGAGCACCAATTTTAAATAATACTAATTCTTATTTATATAATAGTACAATTCTAGAACCATGGTTTACAATGAGTGGAGCAAGAGGAAATAACGATGAAATATATATGTTTATGATTAACACAAATGGAGGAATAATTACTAATATAGAAGGAAGTTTATATCGTCAAGTTCGTCCCGTTATAAATTTAATAAAAAATATTGAAGTATCTGGAGATGGTACTAAAAATAATCCTTATAAGATAATAGAATAATTGCATTTTGTAAAATACAATGCTATAATAAATGTCAATATTTTTGCAAATGTGTGTAAAGCAAATAATCAATACTTATTTTTATTTACATATAGTGTTAAAATATTAACGTGGTGATATAAAAAATGAATTTTATTAGAGATGTATATAAATTTATTCAATATTTAACATTAGTTGATATTATCTTTTTTACGGCAATAATAACTTTGCTTATTTTGCTAGTAGTATTAGTTTATTTTATAAAAATAAATAAAGATAGTAATGATGATGAAAAAGAACAAAATCAAAATCCAAATAGTAAAGAATTAAAAGAATTAGTAAATAATTTAAACATGAAACCAGAAAGAGAAATTGAAATAAATGAAGAAGAAGGGGAATTAATAGATTTAAAAAGTTTAACTAAAAAATTACAAGAGAAAAAAGAAAATGAACGAGTAAATTTTACTGATTATGAAAAAGATCAAGAAGAAAAAGCCATAATAAGTTATGATGAATTATTGCAAAAACAAAATAGATATTCTATTAATTATGAAAAAGAAATAAAAGATGACGATGTAATTATTAAAAAGGTTAACTTAAATGATTTAGTAAATAAGAATGAAATAGATGAAGTAAAAGAAGTAAGAGTTATAAGTTATGATAAGGAGGAAGCTTTTTTAAACGCTTTAAAAGAGTTAAACCGCCTTCTTAATTAGGGGGATAAAAAAATGAAGTTTTATATTGAAACTTTTGGTTGCAAAGTAAATAGTTATGAATCCAATTTTATAAAAGAAGCTTTATTAAAAAAAGGGTATTTATATGTGGATTCTTATTTTAATGCTGATATTATTATAGTTAATACTTGTACAGTAACTAATACAGCTGATACAAAATGTAAAAAATACATAAGAAAAATAAAAAGAGAATTACCTAATTCAATTTTAGTAGTTGCCGGATGTTCTTCTCAAAATAATCCTTTAGAATATCAAAAATTAGATATTGATATTTTATTAGGAAATAATAATAAATCTAAAATACCAGAATTTATTGATAATTATTTAAAAAATAATAAAAAATTATCCTTAATTGATAATAATCGCGATTTACCATTTGAAAATATGGAAATAGATGATTTTGATCATACAAGGGCTTTTATTAAAATTCAAGACGGATGTGACAATTTTTGCTCTTATTGTATAATTCCTTTTACAAGAGGAAAATGCCGTAGCAAAAAATTTGATGATGTTATTAATGAAGCTCAAAAATTATCATTAAAACATCAAGAAATAGTTTTAACGGGAATTCATACAGGATCTTATAATGATAATGGTAAGACTCTAGTAGATGTTATTAATGAAATAGCCAAAATAGATAAAATTAAAAGAATAAGATTATCAAGCGTAGAAATAACTGAATTAGATGAAAAATTTATGGATATGCTAAAAAATAATTCTAAATTTTGTAATCATTTACATATACCTCTTCAATCTGGAAGTGATAATATTTTAAAAAAGATGAATCGTAAATATGATTTAAATTATTTTGAAAATAAAATTAATGAAATAAGAAATATAAGACCAGACATATCAATTACAACCGACATTATTGTAGGTTTTCCTAATGAAACAGCGAATGATTTTATAAATACATATGAATTTAGTAAAAAGATAGCTTTTAGTAAAATACATGTCTTTCCTTATTCTAAAAGAAATGGCACTGCTTCAAGTCAAATGAAAGAAATTAACAATACCGAAAAAACATCTCGAGTTCATAAATTAATTGAACTATCTAATTTTTTGGAAAAAGAATATAATGAAAAATTTAAAGGATGTATTGTAGATGTTTTAATTGAAGAAATTATTGGAAATAAAAGTATAGGTCATACATCTAATTATTTAAAAGTTGAAATAGATAAAAAATTAGAAAAAAATAAAATATATGAAATTACTTATTAAAAGTAATTTTTTTAATAAAATAATTTCTTAAATGTTTTATGCATAAAATTATTAATATCTTCTAATGTATAAGTTACATTATTACGAAAATATTTAATAATAATTGCCATACATCCATCAATAAATAAAGATACATTTAAATCTAAATCTTCTATATTTTTACCATTTAAAGCTTCTTTTACCGTTTGAGTAATTACTTTATGTAATTCAATAGTATATATAAGTGGATCATTACTTGATAAAAGCATTCTATACATATTTTCATTTTGCTTTAAATATTCAATAATTTCATTAAAAAAATTATCTATATTAGATATATTTGCTCCTTCATTAATATTATTATATAGGATATTTAAAGTATCATTTTCAATATCTTTAGCAACATCATAAATATTATCATAGTGAGTATAAAATGATGCTCTCGTAATATCTATTAATTTTACAATATCAGTAACAGATACTTTATTTAATTCCTTTTTTTCATTTAAAAGGGTAGCAAAAGCTAACTTTATTTTATCTCTTGTTTTTTTTGAAGAAGAATTCTTTAATTTAACTTTCATATTTACATCTCTTTTCTTTCTATATTATATCAAATTTTTATACAAAAATAAATACTATGTAAAAATTTTTACACTAACAAAGTTTTTGATATTTACAATAAAAAAAAGGCGTTTTATAATACTATTTGCTTAATTAAGGAGGAAATAAAAAGTGAAAAAATTAACAAATTTTATAATTGATAAAAGATATTATTTACTTGGATTATTTATTATTCTTGCATTATTATCTTTAATAATATCTCATAATGTTAAAATAAATTATGATATGACAAAATATTTAGATAATTCTTCTGAAACTAAAATTGGATTAGATATAATGGAAAGTAACTTTCCATCAAAAACTTCAACCTTACAAATAATAGTAAAAAATATAACAAATATTGAAAAAGAAAATAAATATTTAGAAAATTTAGAGAATGTAAAAGAAGTTAAAAGTGAACAAAATGGTGATTATACTTCATTTACTTTAACTATTAATGGATTAGAAGATTCAAAAGTTTCTAAAGATATCTATAATACTGTAACAAATCATTTTAAAAATATGGAATATAATACATTTGGTAATGTTTCCAATCAAAACAAAGAAATATTGCCTTTATATGTTGTTGTAATTGCAGTTATAAGTGCTTTAATTATTTTAATTATTGCATCTCCTTCTTATACAGAACCATTTTTGTTTTTATTCTGTATTTTAATAAGTGTTGCAATTAATAAAGGTACTAATATTTTTCTTCCTAGTATTTCAAATATTACAGAATCTATCAGTGCCATTTTACAAATGGCTTTATCAATGGATTATTCTATAATGTTAATGAATCGTTATATGGAAGAAAAAGAAAATGAAAAAGATAAAGTTAAAGCTATGAAAAAAGCTTTATATAATGCTTTTAAATCAATTTCCTCTAGTTCAATAACAACTATAGTTGGACTTCTTGCTCTTATTTTTATGGAGTTTAAAATAGGTCGTGATTTAGGTATTGTTTTAGCCAAAGGTGTTTTATTAAGTTTGCTATCTATTTTTACAACTCTTCCCGCATTAATATTATTATTTGATAAATTAATTACTAAAACTAAAAAGAAAAGTCCAAATATCAAAGTTCCTTTATTATCTAAAATATCATTTAAATATCGTTATTTAATTACTGGTATTTTTGTTATTATCTTTATTTTTAGTTTCTCTTTAAAAGGCAATTTAACTTATACTTATACTGAAAGTGCTTCAGATACAACTGAAAATTTATTTAATAAAGATAATACGATGGCCATCATTTATCAAAAACAAGATGAAGAAGTTTTTAGTGAATATTGTCAAAATTTAGAAAACAATTCATCAATTAAAGATGTTTTATGTTATGGAAATACTCTTAATTTACCTTTAACTAGTGAAAAATTACCTTTAAAATTAAAAGATTTAGATAATGAAATAGAAATAGAAGATTATCTTTTAAAAATAATTTATTATCATTATTATAATAATAAAGAAGATAATTTAATTACTTTAAATAATATTATCAAATTTATAAAAGAATATGTCTATGATAATTCTAACTTAAGTAAAAATATTGATGAAGATATGAAATATAATATTGACAGATTAGAAAATTTTGCTAATGCTTCTAATATAAATAAAAAAAGAGAAGTTAAAGAATTAGCTAATATATTAAATATGAATGAAGATACTGTTAAAAATATTTTAATATATTATAATTCATTTAATAATAATACAGAAATAAGTTTAAAATCATTTATTAATTTTATTGAAGAATATATATCTAAAAATGATGAATTTAAAGATAAAATAGATTTTTCTAATATTCAAAAATTAAAAATACTTATTAATGATCCTAGCCTAGATTATAAAATAATGGCAACTATTTTAGATTCTAATGAAGAAATAATTCAAAAATTATATACCTATTATGGAATATTAAATGATTTAAATATTAAAATAAGTCTTAATGAATTAAATAATTTTCTTCAAAATAATAAATCTTTAATACCTAATAATGATTTATTAACTATCTTAAATACATTTACTAATAAAGAATTTATATTAAAAGAATTATCAAAAGTAGAAATTCAAAAAATATTTAATATTGATATAAATATTGTTAATAGTATTTTTGCTATTAGTAATAAAGAATTATTAAGTCCATACGATTTTATTTTAACTATTATATCTAATAATTTAATTAATTCAGAAGAAATAAATTTAATTTATTTTATAATGGATAGTACTATAAATGAAAAATTATATAATTATCAAGATTTAGCTTCAATTTTAAATATGGATCCATCTATATTAAAATCAATTTATGCTTCTTATAATTCTTCCATTATAAAAATAAAAATAAGTGAATTTATTAAGTTTATTATTGAAAATCAAAATAATTCAGTTCTAAATAATAATTTTGATCAAAAGACTATAAATAATCTTATAAATATAAGTACAATAATTGAAAATAATTCTCATGATTATAAATACTCTTATCAACAATTAGCTAATATATTGAATTTAAATGAAGATGATATTAAACTAATTTATTCTATGTATGATATTATAATAAATAAAAAAGATTTAAAATTATCTTTTAATGAATTTATTAATTTTTTAAATGATAAAGTTATGAATAATGATAAATATAAAGATAATTTTACTAAAGAAATAAAAAGTAATCTTAAGATAGTTTTAGAAATAATGAATAATTCATTAAATAATAAATTATATGATAAAAATGAATTATATTTATTATTAAGTCCTTTAACAAATGATTTAGATAAAGATTTAATTGATTTATTATATATATATTATGGTAGTGTATATGATTATAAAGAATATTATTTAACTATTGAAGAATTTTCTTCTTACTTAAACAATGTTATTTTAAAAGATAAAAGATTTGATGATTATATTACTGAAAAAGAAAAAAATGATATAATATCTTCTAAAGATAAAATAAAAGATGCTAAAGAAGAATTAATAGGAAAAGATTATAATCGAATAGTTTT
Source organism: uncultured Bacilli bacterium (assembly GCA_947629465.1). Lineage (GTDB taxonomy): Bacteria > Bacillota_I > Bacilli_A > RF39 > UBA660 > SIG200. The sequence goes on from CANRDZ010000007.1 coordinate 14,895, forward strand.
AAATACATCTTTTAAAGAAGAAGGGGAGGAAACATATAATTTTATTAAAAATATTAATAATGATTTAAATAAATTAAGTAAGAATTCATATTTAGTTGGTGATTCAACAATGGCTTATGAAATGAATCAAAATTTTGATAATGAATTAAATATTATAACTATTTTAACTATTCTCTTTATTTTTATAATTGTTTTATTTACTTTTAAATCATTTATTATTCCTATTATTTTAGTTTTAATTATTCAAACTTCAGTTTTCTTAATAATGGGTATTTTATCATTTAGTAATGAACCATTATATTTTATATCTATATTAATAGTTCAAAGTATTTTAATGGGAGCAACAATTGATTATGCCATTTTATATACTTCATATTATCTTGAAGAAAGAACAAAAAATAATATTAAAGATGCCATTTTTAATGCTTATAACAAATCACTTCATACTATTTTAGTTAGTGCATCAATTCTTACAATAGTAACTTTAATTGTTGGCCTTTTCTCATCTCAAGTTGCTTCAAAAATATGTACAACTTTATCTAAAGGAACTATTACTTCCTCAATATTAATAATTTTCTTACTTCCATCCCTTTTAGCTACATTTGATAAATTAATAGTAAAACATCCCAAATGTTAATTTTTGGTAAATTATAAGTAATTTTTTGACATTATTTGACATATAATAAAATATGTAGTATAATTATTTTGTTCATTCAGGGGGAAAATGATGAATAAATTAATTGAATATGTCCTCCCCAATTTATGGGGTTGTATAAAGAATAAAAAAAATAAATATCATTTAGGTTATATGATATTACCATTATTATATTTAGTTGTTATTGCAAATGTAGTAAATACATTACCAGAAAAAGAGGTAATCCATAATACACTTGCTATAAATACAATGGATTCATATACTAAAATAGATATTAATAATGATGTTAAAAGAGAAGAAATATTAAATAAATATAATTTATCAGCATATGAATTTAATGTTGTTTGTGCCATAGTTCTTGCTGAAGCTGAATATAATTCCTATGATGATGCTTACGCTGTTATAAATACTATATATAATCGTACTAAAAGTAATAGATGGATTAAATCAGTTGATAATAAATTTGGTAGTGGTAAAGGAAAAAGCTTGTACTATCAAGCAATATCACCAAGACAATTTACCGTTTATGAACACGGATCATATAAAAAATATTTAAATGATACAACATCAGTTGGTTATAATGCCATTATTGATTTCTTATATACTGAAAAAATACTACATAATTATCTATCTTTTAGATCAAATAGTATTAAAGTAGCGGGAAGTGTTTCCTTTAGTGAAAATGGTAATAATTATTTTAATGAAATTTAAAAATAAAATAAAAAGCCTTGTTTCTTATGATAAAACAAGGTTTTTTATATTAAATTTTATTTATATTACTAAAGTTCATTTTAGCAATTTTATTTAGCATTTCTAAACCATATTCTTCTTTTATTTCTTTAGCAACTTTATTAACGCTTTCCCCAGCTCCTTTAGGAAGAGAAATATGGACTATATCAGAAAGCTCATCCATTTTTTGTAAAAATATATATCTACTTATAATTGATGCACATCCTACACTTAATACTTGATCTTCTGCTTTAGTCATAAATGTAATATGTAAAACTTTTTCTGGTACATCTTCAATATATTCATAAAACTTATCACTACTACAAAATTCATCAATAACTATTTTGGCATAATTATAATTTTTGTTTTTTAATTCTAATAAAGCTTTATTATGTAATATTGCTTTTATTTTATTCATATTATTACCTTTACTATAATATTTATTATAAGTAGGATTATCTAATATAGTAGTAACATAGGGAATTTTTTTCATAATTTTAGGAGCAATTTCTTTAATTCGATTATCATCTAATTTTTTTGAATCTCTAACTTTTAACTCTTTTAAAAAATCAAAATCTTTAGTTGCAACATAAGTAGCTGTAACAACAATTGGTCCAAAAAAATCACCAGTTCCAACTTCATCAGAACCAATTGTCGATAATTCCATAAAATCTTCTTTATCTTTAACTTTACTTTCAGTGCCATTTAAATTAATATTTCTTTTATTATATTTTTTTTCTAAATCAATCCATATATTAGCATCTATATCAGCAGATACTCCTTGAAACATTAATTTTCCACTTTCATATAAAGTAATAGTTGTATCATCTTCCATTGCTTGAAATACAGCATAAGGGGGAGTTTTATCTTTAACTTTATCTTTATAATAATCTATAACTTTTTTTCGTAAATTATCAGATATTTTAAATACAATAGTCATTTTACACCTCAAAGTAATTTTATCATATTCTTCTTTCTTTTTCATCAGAAATATAATATAATTTATAATAGGAGATGATAAAATTGAGTACTATTATAGATATTTTAATAATAGTTTTTGTTGCATTAGGAGCTTGGGCTGGCTGGAGAAGGGGACTTATTAAATCATTAGTTAATTTAATTGGTTTAATAGCAATAGTTATTATAAGTTATTCATTAAGAATACCTCTTGCTAATTTTTTAATAGATAAACTTCCTTTTTTTAGCTATGGTGGATTAACAGCATTAAATGTTTTAATTTATAATGTTTTATCCTTTATCTTTATATTTATTATATTATATTGTGTATTAAATATAGTTATAGCTTTAACTGGATTTATTGATACTTTATTAAAATTCACAGTAATTTGGATTATTCCATCTAAAATTGGTGGTGCGATTGTAGGTTTTGTTGAAGCTTGGGTATTTGTATTCCTAGTTCTATTTGTTTTAGCATCATTTAATATATCTGCAAGTTGGATTATTGATAGTAAAGCCTCAAATTTTGTATTAGATCATACACCTTTAATTGGTGGTTATCTAGGAGGAATTACTTTTAGCGCAAGAGATATATATAAAACTATAGATGATCTTCAAAATAGTGAAACTAGTCAAAAAGACTTAAATTTTCAAATTTTAACTATTTTAGTAAGCTATAATGTTTTATCTGATACAAAAGCTCAAGAATTAATGGCAACTGGAAAAATTGATTTGCCAAATTATTCGATTGTGAGGCCAACTCGTGCTTAAATATTTAGAAGATGAAAATCTTTATGATGAATACACCAAAGAAGGAATAACTTTAGTAGATTTTTTTACCGAATGGTGTGGACCTTGTAAAATGTTATCTAATATTTTAGAAGATATTGATTATATGAAAGTATTAAAAGTAGATGCTGATAAATATCCAAATTTAGCAATGAAATTTGGAATTATGAGTGTTCCAACTTTGTGCTTTTATAAAAATGGTTTACTAATCCGTAAAGAAATTGGCTATCGCACTCCAGAAGAAATAAAAAATATATATAAAGAAATAAGTGAACTTTAATCACTTATTTTTTTATGACTTCTTTAGCACTATTTAAATAACTTCGAGAGAGAAGACCAACTCCTAATTTAATACCTCCAAAATACCTTACTACACAAATTAAAACATTATTTAAATTATTTTGAATAATAATATTATATATTGGAGTCCCTGCTGTATTAACAGGCTCTTTATCATCACTTTTTTTAATTAAATTATCTATTTTATAAGCATAAGGAATATGTCTAGCTTTTTTATGTTCTTTTTTTAAATTTTCTAAAATTACAGTAACATCATCTTTATTATTTACTTCATAATAATAGGCAATAAATTTTGATTTTTTAACTTCTAATGTACAATAATTAATAAGATTCATTAAATCACCTTTATATTTATTGTAACATAAAGTATTATTCTTATGGTATACTAAAGATGAATTATTTAATTGGGTGTGGTTTATATGAATGAAAAAATTAAAGAAAAATTGAAATTAGTTCCCCATTTACCAGGAAGTTATCAAATGCGGGACAAAAATAATATTGTTATTTATGTAGGCAAAGCCAAGGATTTATTTAAAAGAGTAGGAAGTTATTTTAAAGGAACAGTAACAGGTAAAACCAGAAAAATGGTTATGGAAGTTGAAGACTTTACTTATATAGTCACTAATAGTGAAACAGAAGCATTTATAACTGAAATAAATTTAATAAAAGAATATAATCCTAAATATAATATTTTGCTTAAAGATGATAAAAGCTATCCCTATATTGAATATATTAGTAAACCATATCCAAAAGTAAAAGTATCAAGATATTTAAATATAAAAAGAAAAGATAAAAAATTAATATTTGGGCCTTATCCTAATGCTTATGCAGCAAGAAGAATAGTTAAATTAATTAATAGATTATATCCTTTAAAAAAATGTGAAGGAATGCCAAAAGACGTTTGTTTGTATTATCATATTGGAGAATGTTTAGGTTATTGTACTAAAAATATTGATAATGAAAAACTAAAAAAAATGGAAACAGAAATATTATCTTTTTTAAGAGGAAATGATAAAATATTAAAAGATAAAATATTAGAAAAGATAAATATATATTCTGAAACTCTTAATTATGAAATGGCCAAAGAATTAACTGATGAACTTAATTATATTAATATTATTTTAGATAAGCAAAAAGTTGAATTACATGATTTTGTTAATCGAGATATCATTGGTTATTTTATCGATAAAGGCCATGTTGGTATTAATATATTATTTATCCGTAACAATAAATTAATTGGTTCCCATAATGATATTATAACTATTAAAATAGATCCAATAGATGAACTAGATTATTATATAATGAATTTTTATATGCGCCATGAAATACCTAAAGAAATAATTGTAAGTGATGAAATTAATAAAGAATTATTAAATGAATTAATTAATGCAAATTTTATTACTCCTGAAAAAGGAATTAAGAAAAAACTTTTAGATATGTCTTATACTAATGCAAAAATATATTTAGATAATGAAATAAAAACTAAAATAAAAGAAGAAGAACGAAGTGAAGGCGCTAATGAAGAATTAAGACTTCTTCTCCAAATGGACAATTTAAAAAGAATTGATATTTTTGATAACTCTAATCTTTTTGGTTCATTTTCTGTTAGTGGAATGGTTGTTTTTATTGATGGTAAACCAGCTAAAAATGAATATCGTAAATATAAGGTAAGTGTTGATAAAAATGATGATTATAATACTATGAAAGAAGTAATTTATAGAAGATATTACCGAATGCTTTTAGAACATCAAACACCCCCTGATTTAATTATTGTTGATGGTGGTGTAAACCAAATTAATGCTTGTTTAGATACTTTGAATTCTTTAAATATTCATATTAAAGTCATTGGTTTAAAGAAAAATGATAAACATCGAACTAATGAAATGATTGATGGTGATACTTATAGAATTATTCCATTAGATAAAGATAGTAATGTTTTTCATTATTTAACTAGAATGCAAGATGAAGTACACCGTTTTACTATAAATTATCATAAAACTTTAAGAAGTAAGGGTAGTATTAGTAGTATTTTAGATGTTATTGAAGGAATAGGTAATGTTAGAAAAAAAGAATTAATTAAAAAGTTTGGCAATTTAACTAATATTAAAAATGCTTCATTAGAAGAACTTACTGACATAATACCTTTAAATGTTGCTAAAGAATTAAAAGATTACTTAATAGCAAGAGAAGAAAGCAAAAGTGAAAAAGAATAATTCTTTAATTTTCATCAAATAAAAAATACCATTTGGTATTTTTTTATATTTTTCCCTCTTTAAGCAGTTTTTCCCATCGATCATGAACATAAGAATTACCGCCTAAATTTAAATAACGATCATATAGTTCAAATGCATTCTGCTTCTGAATTGGCGTCTTTATATTACCATTTTCAGTATCATTAATAAAATTAACTAAAAACATTTTAATTAATTCTAATTCAATATTATTACGATTAGCAGTTGATACTTTTTCTAATCTTTCAATTTTTTGATCAATTGGTTTAAGTATTTTTGCCATAAATGATTTGAAAAAAGCAATAAGTCCCGCAATGGCACTGATAAAAACACTTAATAGAGTAATTACTCCAGCAATTTGACCTAAAGATATATTTTCCATAATACACCTTTCTCCTCAAAATTTAATTCTATATATATATTTTATGAAGAAAAATATAAATGAAATAATATATTTATATCACAATTTATTAATTTTAGTTCATAGATACATTTGAATGCTTTCTAAATTTACATAACTAATTAATGTCTATTAATTTTTTATTTAAATTTTCTAATTCTTTTATAGACTTATCATTTTCTAAAATTTTCATTTGCCTAATAGCTGAATTATTAAGTTTTATCAATCTTTCTTTTTGTGGTATGTCATCGTTAATAAGTTCAGCATTTGTATTTTCTAAATTACATAAAATAAGTAAATGTTTTAAATCTGTATAATCTCGAATATTTCCTTCAATATTGGGATTTTTATCTCGCCATTCTTTTGCAGTCATCCCAAATAAAGCGACATTTAAAACGTCAGCTTCTTCAGCATACACATATTGTTTTTGTTTTTCAGTTAATTTAGGAATAATATTTTCTTTAATTGAATCGGTATGAATATGATAATTAGATTTAGCAAGCATTCTACTAGCTGTCCAATCAACTTTATATTGATATGCTTCATTCTTTTTTAATCTTTCAAATTCTTGGATAACATACAATTTAAATTCTGGAGATAGCCAACTTGCAAATTCTAAAGCTATATCACTACAAGCATAAGTTCGCCATTATTACCTAATTTAGATATTAATCCAATTGCGTTAGTTTCTTTAATCCATTTTTGGGGAGACATATAAAAACTATTTTTACCTGCTAAAGATTCAAAGGTCGTAAATTCGACACCTTTGAAATTTTCATTATTTAATTTTTCCCACAATCCTAAATAAGCAATAACATCTCTATTTCGCATCCACGTTTGAATAGGAATTTTTGGTTCCTCAGGGTTAGCGTACCTTGCCAAATCAGTAAGAGAAATATATTCTTTATTTCCTATTCTTAATACATTAATTTTATTGTTATTTACATTAATTTCTGATTTTATTATTTCGTTATTCATCTTTTCCCCCCTTAATCATTATAATAATTTTAACATAATTTATTTAATATTAAAACTAAAACTTTTGTAGTAAAAGCCCTAAAGTTCATTGCTATCATTTTTTCCTCATTATCATTGTGATAGTAGTTATAAAAAAATAAAACTTAATCCGCATTTGAATTAAATGTCTTCCTAAAAAATATTGGGTAGACATTCAACATAGCAAAACTGAATGTTCTCTTTTTTATTTTATGCAAGTTTCCTTGACAAATATATAATATTATAAAAACGACTTTTTTTTAAGTCGCTTTTCCTATTTCTACTCGAAAAGTCCGAGCTTAATATCTATCTGGTGCCGAATATAAGAATCGAACTTACATCTAAGCGTTACGAGGGCTTTGTTCTACCATTGAACTAATTCGGCATATATTACTTATATCATGTTTTAAATAATTCGTCAATTTTTCTTAAATTTGAATTTTTAAATATTTTTATTGTCCAAACTATAAATAGTTGTCAATTATTTCTTTTAAAATAGGAAATAAAATTGTCAAAATATATGATAAATGATAAAATTAAAAAGAAATTTGGTGATAATATGATTAAACAAAAGAAAGAAGGATCTTTAATAGTTATATCAGGTCCATCTGGTGCTGGTAAAGGTTCAATTATAAAAGAACTTTTTAAATTAGATAATAAAAATCGCTGGTTATCTATTTCAACTACATCAAGAGAGATGAGATCCAATGATATAAAAGGGGTAACTTATAATTTTGTAAGTAAAGATGAATTTGAAAATAAAATTAAAGAAGGATATTTTTTAGAATATACTAATTATGCTGGTAATTATTATGGTACTCCAAAAATAGATATTGAAAATAAATTAAAAAAAGGAATAGATGTTATATTAGAAATAGAAATTGAGGGTGCTAAAAATATTAGAGAAAAGTTTAAAGATGCCATCTGTATTTTTATAATGCCTCCTTCCTTAAAAGAATTAGTAATTAGACTTCAAAAAAGAAACACTGATAGTCAAGAAAAAATTATGGAACGATTTAAAAAAGCTTATCAAGAAATAAATGAATTATCGAAATATAATTATGTAGTAGTAAATGATATTTTAGAAGAAGCTGTCTTAAAAGTCGAAGCAATAATTAAAGCTGAAAAATGTCGAGTAGATAGAATAGAAGAAGTAACTCTTGATACAAAAGAAGAAGAAATTCATGAAATGCTTATGAACGATAGGATGGAATAATATGAATTTTATAATTAAGTATCTTACTTTTATTAAATATTTTTTAGTATCAGGATTAAGCTTTTTAATTGATATTACATTATTTACTATTTTTAATAAAATATTTAAAAGTATTATTTTAGGAACAATAATTTCTAGAATAATTTCATCATTTATTAATTATTTATTAAATCGTAATAAAGTCTTTAAAAGTAGTGAAAAAAATACATTATATAAATATTATTTATTAGTTTTAATTCAAATGTTAGTATCTGCTACATTAGTAGATAAATTATATACTTTAGTAAGTATAAATCCTACTATAATAAAAGTACCAGTAGAATTATTATTATTTCTTTGTAATTATATAATTCAAAAATATTATATTTTTAAAACTTCCTCAATACCTAATATTATAAATAATCATTTAAAATTTTTATTTTTAAGTTTTTTATCTACTTTTAGTGTTTATAGTTATATTTTATTATATATAAATAATTCTTATTTAAAAATTATTTTAATATTATTAATATATATTATTTTTTTAATTTTTTATAAATTATTATATAAAAACATTAAATTATCTAAAATATATAATTTATTTACTATTATATTAAGTTTTATTTTAGTTTTAGGTTATAGTTATGAAATAACTTCAACTGGAAATTTATTATGGGGTAATTTATTGAATTTTATGTTATCTTTGATTAAAATATTAGGATTTTATTTCTTTTTTAAAACTTTAGTATATTATTTTAATCAATTTTTAAGTTATAAATTTAAAATACCTAAAAGTAAATTATTAAAAGAATTTAGTAAACATCCTTTTAGATATTCATTTTTATTATTATCTATTTTTTATGGTATTTATTTAATAATTTATTATCCTGGAATAATAAATTATGATAATGCTAATCAGATTAAAGAAGTTTTAGGTCTACATACAAGATATTTAGATGCAATTAATCCAATTAGTAATAGTACTTTAACTAATTTTAATCCTATTATTCATACATTGTTAATTGGATTACCAGTAAAATTAGGAATATATTTAAATAATTTTAATTTTGGTTTATTTATAGCTAGTTTAATTCAATTAATAATAATAATTACTATATATTCATATATAATTTCTTACACAGTTAAAATGAAAGTTAATCCAATATATTCTTTAATTATTTTATTAATTATGTGTTTATTCCCAACAATTGATTTTTATAGTATAACATTAGTAAAAGATACCATTTATACTGCTTTATTAGCGTTATTTTCATTACAAATATATGATTATTTAAAAAATAAAAATGAATATCATTGGAATAATTATTTAATTTTATTTTTGATTAGCATTTTAGTTTGTTTATTTAGAAATAATGGCATATATATAGTAATAATAACTTTATTGTTTTTAATGTTTAAAGATTATAAAAAGAAGATAGTAGTTCTTTTAATGGGAATATTAGCTTTTAATATTTTCTTTAGTAATATTCTTCTTCCTACTTTTAAGATTTCTAATACAAGTATAAGAGAAGCCTTATCAGTTCCTTTTCAACAAACAGCTAGAGTAGTTAAATATAATAATGAAAGTTTAACGAAAGAAGATATAGCAGTAATAAGTAAAATTTTAGATTATGAAAATATGGCCAAAGATTATGATGAAGATTTAGCTGATCCAATTAAAAATAAATTTAATAAAGATTATGAAATAAATGATTTAATAAATTATTTTAAAGTATGGTTTAAAGGCTTATTTAAAAATCCTTTAATATATATAGATGCAACTATTAATAATATTTCTGGCTATTTTAATCCATTTGAAAATGGATGGAAAATTTATTTTAAATTAAATCCTGATTTGCCCAAAGCTGGTTTTAATTATCATTATAATAATTTAAAAAGTGCTAGAAACTTTTTACAAAATTTTGAAATAATTTTTGAAATTTCCCCATTAGGTTGGTTAACAAACGTTGCTTTAATTACATGGCTTAATATATTATTATTTCTAAATTTAATTAATAAAAAAAGAGATTATATTTTATTATTGCCAAGTATTATATCAATATTATTTTGCATCTTATCCCCAATGAATCTTTACTTTAGATATATATATCCTTCTTTTATAATTTTAATTATTTTATTTCCAATTATAAAAAGTATTAAAGAAACTGAAAAATGATTTTTATCTAATTAAATTACTTCTAGTTTTTTCTTCATTGTTTTAACATATAATTTATTGTATAATTATATTAAAAGAAGGTAATATAATGCAAAAAAAAGAACAATTTTTATGGGAACATTATTATAGTAAAGAAGAATTAAAAGTAAATATTCCTGATCTATCTTTATATGATTATATGATGAAACATACTAAAAATTTTAAAAATAATTATGCTATTAATTATTTTGGAAGAAAAATAACTTATAAGGTATTTTGGGAATATATTGATAAATGTGCTAGAAGTTTAAAAGCTATAGGTATAAAAAAGGGAGATGTTATTAGCATTTGTTTACCAAATACACCAGAAGCAATTATCTCTTTTTTTGCCGCTAATAAAATTGGGGCTATCGTTGAAATGATTCATCCTTTATCAGCATCAGAAGAAATAAAAGATTATTTATTATCTACAAATAGTAAATTATTAATTATTTTAAGCCAATTTTATAGTAAAATTAAAAATATAATTAAAAAAACAAAAGTTAAAAATGTAATTTTATCAAGTCCTTCTGATTCAATGCCCATATTTTTAAATACATTATATAATACATTCAAAACTAGTAAAGAAGAAAAGCCTTTAAAAAATAATTTTTACATCTTTTGGAAAGAATTTTTATCTTTATCATTAACTTATTCTGAAAATATAGAAGCAAAAGTTAGTTCTAAAGAAGCGGCTTTAATTCTTCATAGTGGAGGAACTACTGGAACTCCTAAAAGCATAGTTTTAGCTAATCAAAGTATCACCGGGGTAAATGAACAAGCCAAAGTATTTTTTCCAGATGTTGACATTGGCGATAGTTTATTATTAGTTATTCCTCTTTTTCATTGCCTTGGTCTAGTAGTTGGTGTTTTTATTCCTCTTTGTCGTGGAGCAGTAGTTATATGTGTACCAGAATTTAATGTTAAAAGATTTGACAAATTACTTACAAAATATAAACCTAATTTCTTACTTGGGGTTCCAACCCTTTTTGAATCATTATTAACAAATAAATATTTAAATAAAGCATCTCTTTCTTATTTAAAATGTTTAGTTTGTGGAGGAGACACATTATCTTCCCAAAATAGTAATGCTATTCATGAATTTTTAAAAAATCATGGTTCCAAAGCTAAAATAATTCAAGGATATGGAATGACCGAAACTTGTGGACCAGTTACATTTGGAACAAAGGGTAGTGATAAATTAGGTAGTGTTGGTATTCCCCTTCCTGGTAATGTGGTAAGAATTATTGATCCTAAAACTAATAAAGAATGTAAGCCATTAGAAATAGGAGAAATATGTATTAGCAGTTTTGTTGTTATGGAAGGTTATTTAAATAATCCAAAAGCAACTAATGAAGTTTTACAAACATATACTGATGGTAGAAAATATATAAAAACTGGTGATTTAGGTTACATGGATAAAGATGGCGTAATCTTTTATGTTCAAAGAATAAAAAGAATTATAATTTCGTCAGGTTATAATATTTATCCAGAATATGTAGAAAGAGTATTAAAAGATAATAAATATATTAAAGATGCTTGTGTAGTAGGAGTGCCTCATCCATATAAAAAAGAAATAGCTAAAGCATTTATAATCTTAAAAGATGGAATAGAAGAAAGTTACACTATAAAAAAAGAAATTATGGATTATGCTAATAATAATTTAGCTCATTATATGATTCCAAGAGAATACATTTTTAAAAAAGATTTTCCTAAAACTAAAATGGCTAAAACTGATTATTTAGCTTTACAAAAAGAATTAACAAATAAGTAGGTTTATTATGATATTATATATATTATTAATTGTCTTATGTTTATATATTATTTATGTTTTATTTAAATCATATCAAAAAAACGAATTTGGTATGTTTTGGTATAATTTTTTAAAACTTCCTTTAGGATTAATATTTAAATTTTATTACCCTTATAAATCTTTTAATAAAGAAGTTATACCTAAAGAAGGTCCTGTAATTTTTTGCAGTAATCATATTCATCTTATGGATCAATGTTTAGCTATTTTAGAAAGTAAAAGACCTATTCATTACATGGCCAAAGTTGAATATTTTGAAAATCCCAAAACTAGATGGTTTTTTAAAATGGTGGGATGTATTCCCGTTAATAGAAGTATACATGATGATAATGCTAAAACATTAGCCCTTGAAGTTTTAAAAAAAGATTTAGCATTAGGAATCTTTCCCGAAGGGACAAGGAATAAAACAGACAAATTATTACAAGATTTTAAATTTGGGGCGGTTTCTTTAGCTAAAAAAACAAATGCAACAATTATTCCAGTTGCAATAACTGGTAATTATCGTTTTAGAACTAAAAATTTAAAAATTACTTTTGGTAGTCCTTTCAAAGTAGAAGATGATTTAGAACAAGCTAACCAAAAATTATATGATATTATTTTAGATATTATTAAGGGGGATAAAGATGCATAATATATATTTAAAAGATTTAATAAAAATTTGTAAAGGAAAATTATTACAAGGAAATGAAAATACTATTTTAAATAATTTTTCTAAAGATACAAGGACAATAAAAGAAAATGATGTTTACATCGCTATCAAAGGTGAAAAATTAGATGGCAATAAGTTTTATATTGAGGCATTAGAAAAAAAAGCTATCGGCTGTATTTTAGAAAAAGGTTTTAAAATAGATGAAGAAATATTAAAAAAATATCCAAATGCTTTTATATTTTTAGTTGATAATACTTTAAATTGTTTACAAGAATTAGCAAAGTATAAAAGAAGTTTATATGATATACCGGTTATAGGTATAACTGGAAGTGTAGGAAAAACCAGTACTAAAGATATAGTTGCTAGTGTTTTATCATATAAATTTAAAGTATTGAAAACTGAAGGTAATTATAATAATGAAATTGGGCTACCTTTAACTATATTATCTTTAAAAGATGAAAATTGTTTAGTATTAGAAATGGGAATGAGTAATTTTGGAGAAATAAGTATTCTTTCTAAAATAGCAAAACCTACAATTGCCATTATAACTAACATAGGAACATCTCATATAGGTATTTTAAAAACAAGAGAAAATATTTTAAAAGCTAAATTAGAAATATTAGAGGGAATGGATAATAAAACTCTTATAATTAATAATGATAATGATTTATTACATGACTATTATTTGAAAAATAAAAATAATATTAATTTTATTACATATGGAATTTATAATGAATCTTTATATAAACCATCTAATATCGTTAATAATGAAATGGATAGTTCTTATGATATAAAAATTAATAATGATATTTATAATATTAATATAAATGTTCCTGGTTCTCAATTCGTTATTAATAGTTTAGCTGCTATTGCAGTAGGACAATATTTTGATATTTCCATAGCAAATATTAAAAAAGGAATTCAAAATTTTTCCTTAACTGAAAAAAGAATGGAAATAATTAAAGTAAATAATTTTACTTTAATTAATGATTCTTATAATGCTTCACTAGATTCTATGAATGCGGCTTTAAATTATTTAGGAAAATTAAATAATACTAGAAAAATTGCTATTTTAGGCGATATGCTAGAGCTAGGCGAATATACTGAAGAATTACATCGTCAAGTTGGAAATAGCGTATTTAAAAATAAAATAGATATTTTAATAACTATTGGTAATAATGCAAAATATATTCAAGATGAAGCGCTTAAATTAGGTTTTGCTAAAGAAAATATTTACGAATTTAATTCTAATGAAGATTTAATAAAAAATATAGATAATATAATTAAAGAAAAAGATACTATTTTAATAAAAGCTTCTTATGGAATGCATTTTTATGAAATATATAATAATTTATTACAAAAAATTAAAGGTTACTAAATTAGTGACCTTTATTTATTAGTATTTTTGCCTTCATTTAAATCGATTTCATCTGTAAGCCCTAGAATATAGTCAGCTGAAACACCTAAATATTGACAAATTTTTGGTAAATGAGTAACAGGCATAATATTTATGCCTTTTTCATATCGAGCATATTGTTGTTGTTTTATTCCTAAATAATCAGCAATTTCTTTTTGCGTAATATTCTTACAATCTCGAACCCATTGAATTCTTTCATTATAGTACATAAGTTATCACCATAAATAAAGTATCATTTTTTACAATCAATGTGTTGATTTTTCAACATATAAATTGTAAAACCTAACTCAATATTTATGTTGTATTAAGATAAATAAATTTATGATTGGAAATATTATAAATTTTAAAATTTAATATAGGAATTAATCTTGAAGAATAAATTTAATTATGATAATATTTTGACTAGATAATTAGTAAGGAAGTGTTACTTTGAAGATATTTAAGATTATTGGTAAAATATTCAGTTTTATAGGAATATTTTTAGGGGGCTTACTTATATCTATATATAGTATGGGCTTACTATTTTGTTATGGTCCAAGTGTTCATGCTCGCAATTTATTCGTGACAACTTTACTTGAAACTGGGCAACTTAAATTTGTGGTTGGCTTACTCATGAATGATGAGAAAGTTGAAGAAATAGTTAATTCCAATAGTATGGAAGTCTTTGATGAAGAAATGAATGATGATTTAATTACTATTGATAATAATTTAGATAAAAATAAAATTGAATTAAAAGAAATATATGGAAGTACTTATTATGCCAAAATGCTTATCATAAATGATCCAGCAAGAGTTAAAATAGCTAGTATTTATGATGGTGAATGGAAAGAAAAAGGCGTTACATTAGATAAATTAGTTAATGATAATAATGGTATTGCTGGAGTTAATGGTGGTCTTTATTATTCCGATAATAATAAAGGGGGAAGACCTCTTGGGTTAGTTGTAAAAAATAAAATTATTGAACATAATAATCCGGTAGGAATTAGAGGAATGCATTTAATTGGATTTAATGAAGATAATTTGCTTAAAATAATTGATTTAAGTGGAATGAATAAAAATGAAGTAGAAAAAGTAATTAAAGAAGAAAAAATAAGAGATGCCGTAGCTTTTCAAGAAGAAGCAAGTGATGTAAATAATCATTTTGTTAAATTAATAATTAATGGTGAAAAAAGAGAGGCCAAAGGTAGTGGAAGTGGAGCTAATCCTAGAACTGCTATAGGTCAAAGAGCAGATGGATCAGTATTGCTTTTAGTAACAGATGGTCGTGGCAAAAATGGTCATTTAGGGGCTACAGCGAAAGATTTAATTGAAATAATGGCGGAGTATGGTGCCATAAATGCTGCTAATATTGACGGAGGATCATCATCTAGTATGTATTATAATGGAAATTTTGAAATGACTTCTGTAACATTTTATTACTCAAATTCATCTTGGAATTTACCTACTGGCTTTATAGTAGAAAAGAGGTAATTATGAGTAAATATAAAAAAAGTTTAATAATTTATAGTATTTTAATAGCTCTTTTAGTTGTTATATTTTTAATTTATACTTATCATAGTTTAGTTTTATATGAACGTAATTTAGTAGATAATTATATTGGTTATTATTTAAAAAATGAAGGTTATAAAAATATTCAAAATGATATATTTAAAGTTAGTGAATTAGAAATTAATGATAAAGATATAAAAGATGGAGTTAAAAAATTATATCAAAGTAATAATTTAAAATATATTGAAAATAAAAAGTTAGAAAAAGATAATTTATACGTCTATGATGTTTATAATAATAATGTTTTAATAAATAGAATATCATTAAAAAGTAAAAAGAAATATAAAATAATGGGAATTTTAAATAGTGATGAATGGGAAATTGTAAATAGTGAAAATTATTTTGACAATGGTCTTTATTCTTATGAAATAGCTATTCCTGAAAATTATCAATTATATATAAATAATAAATTAGTTAATGATAAATATATTATAGAAACTAAAGATGTTGATAATCTATCAGAACTGACTGAATTTATTAGTATAAGTAAAAAAAATATTTATAATATTAATAATTTAATATATGAACCAGAAATTAAAATATTAGATGAAAATAATAAAGAAGTTAACTATATTTTAAATGATAATAAAATTAATATTGATAAAGAATTTTTAAAAATATCAACTTATGAAGAAGCAAAGAAATATTTAAAAAATGATTTTGATATTATGGAATTAGCAGAGAATTATAGCTTATTTTTAACAGATGATTTAGGTGGGGAAAGACATGGCCTTTATAAACTTACGCCATATATGTTAAAAGATACAGATGTTTATAAAAGAGCTTTATCTTGGAGTATTGGCCCTGATATTTTAATGGTTAGTGAACATACATTTAAAAATCCTCGCTTTACAAATGAAAAATTAGAAAATTTTATTATTTATAATGATTTAGCTTTCAGTGTAGAAGTCCATTTAGAAAAAAATATGATAGTTAGCCATAAAGATAAAGTTGATGTTATGAATGATCGCTTATATTTCATCTATTATGATGGTAGTTATAAGTGGGTTAAATCAGAATCTATTAAAAGATAGGAGAGTTTTGGAAAATGAATATAGAAGATGCATACACAATAATTAATAATTTATATGCAAAATATGCGAAAAAAGAAGAAGAAAGAAAAGAAATCGTGGAGCGTTTAGTAAGTAAAAGTGATCACATACAAGAAAAAATAAATGCTAAATATAGAGAAATTGGCAAAATAAAAATGAAATTAGATAATGCTGAAATTAAAAAGAAAGAAGATAATAAATTTAAAATAGGAATGATTTTAAGTTTACTATTAAGTTTATTAGTTAATGCTTTAATTAATAATATATTTCTAATTGATACTATGTTTAGTGAAATGGTAATTGGAATTATAACAACATTATTATTAACAGGAGTATATACAGTTAAATATACACTTAAAAATCACCATTTCCCATTTTTAGCAAATAATGAGGAATATATTCAAGAATTAAATAATAATTTAGAAAATCTTAAAAAGGAAAATATTGAATTAGAAAGAAAAAGGAAAGCTGTTAATGGTGAAATTCAAGTTTTTATTAAATTAAAAGTTTATGAAAATGCTAAAGATATTTTAAGTAATTTAGCAAAAGCCATAAATGATAATTATGGTTTTGAAAATTATATGGAACCAATAGAAGAAAAAGATGAAATTGAATGGTTAACTGTTATGGAAAGAAAATTAAAAAAGGGAGGAACTAATGGATAATATATTTATAATAATACCAACCCTAGATCCAGATGAAGAAATTATGCTAAAATTTGTTAAACAATTAAAAAAAGATTTTAATAATATTTTAGTAGTTAATGATGGTTCTAAAGCAGTTTTTGATTCGTTTTTTAAAGATTTAGAAAAATTAGGTGTAATTGTTTTAAAACATTATGTGAATTTAGGTAAAGGTCGCGGTATAAAAAATGCTTTTAATTATATTTTAAATAATTATCCTGATATTGAAGGATGTGTTACTTGCGATTCTGATGGCCAACATAGTGTTAAAGACATTAAAAAAGTAGCTAAAGAAGTATTAAAAAATAAAGACAAATTGATATTAGGCGTAAGAGATTTTGATAAAGAAAATGTACCTCCTAAAAGTCAATATGGCAATAAAATAACAAGGAATATTTTTAAAATATTTATTGGTTTAAATATTAGTGATACTCAAACAGGATTAAGGGGATTATCAAAAAATTTAATGAGTATGATGATGGATTTATCTGGTGAAAGATATGAATATGAAACTAATATGTTAATTTTTACTAAAGAAGAAGGTATTAAAATAAAAGAAGTAGAAATTGAAAC
>CANRDZ010000008.1 GCA_947629465.1 uncultured Bacilli bacterium
CAGAATTAATTGAAGAAAAAGTTCCTCAAAGAGAAAGACTTATTAGATTAAACAATTCAGCAAGAAGACAAATGGAAACCTTAAAAAATAACAAAAGTATTAAAGATTTAGAATTGTTACAAAAACAAGTTAATGAGAATAAGTTGATTGAACAATAAAAAAATTATATAATTTAGTTGGTAAACGAATGTTGAAAATTTTCTCATTTTTTGAAAGCGAGGTATAAATGAGGAAAATTTCCTCAAATTGTCCTCATTTAATAAATATTTAAAATATCAATAATACTAATAATACTATAAATACAAAATATGCCAAGAGCAGTATTTAAAGAAATATTGATAATATTATAAATACTAATAATATTGATAGTCTAGGAAAAAATTGAACTTGTGGTTTGGGCAAAAAGTATAAGAACTGTTGCGGGAGAGGCTAGTAAATAAAGGATGTTTATTAATTTTATAAAAAATTATAATGGTAGCGAAATTTAATTTTGTTTGCATAAGTTGAAAAATAATAGCTAAAACACTTATAAATAAAGGAGTGTTAACATAGATAAAATGTTAACATTCCTTTTTGTTTTAGTAAATACTTATTACCAGTATGAAAGGAGATGGTTAAAGTGATTAGTATACAAAAAATAGGAAAGGTAGTTGAACATAGATTAATTGAATCAAAAAGGAAAAATAAAAATCAAGAAATATTTGATGTAGTATATGTTAACAAAGATGGAGTTATTGGGCATAGATATAACGAAATATCCTTATAAGGTAATTCGTAGTAAATTAGGTATTATAAATTGCCGTTTCTATGATTTAAGAGGCAGTTATGCTGCTAAAAGTTTAAGGAATGGAGCAAATTTTAGAGATATAGCTGATACATTAGGTCTTAACAATGTTGAAACAATTTCTTCAAAAGTTATTAAACAAATTATAAATAAAAAAGACTTAAACTATTGACTAAAGATACCGCTTGCGGTATAATTGCTTCAAGAGGTGATATCTATGGAATTTATGACTACAAAAGAAGCTGTTCTAAAATGGAATATTAGTGAAAGAAGAATAAGAAAATTATTAAAAGAGGGAAGAATAGAAGGCGCAGTCAAAAATGGAAATAGTTGGAATATCCCAATTGATGCACTAAAACCAGTTGATAAAAGAATTATAAAACCAGACCACAATGATTTTATTATTAATTTACCAGATAATTTTTTTGATGAAGTAGACAATTTAAAAAAAGAACTTGATAATAAAAGACCTATACCAAAAGATACACTTAGAACTCTACAAGAAAAAATTAATTTGGAATGGACTTATAATAGTAATGGTATAGAAGGAAATACTTTGACGCTTAGAGAAACTCAAGTAGTTTTAGAAGGAATTACTGTTGGAGGAAAATCAATAAAGGAACACTTAGAAGCTATAAATCACGAACACGCAATTTTGTTTTTACAGACTTTAGTAAAGGATGATGACCCAATTACTGAGTGGAACATTAAAAATATACACACTCTTATATTAAAGAAAATTGATGATGAAAATGCTGGAAGATATAGAAGTGAAAATGTAACTATAAAAGGAGCAACTCATATTCCACCAGACTTTGTAAAAGTTCCTGAGTTAATGGAAAAATTAATTTTAAATTATAAAATTTGGAATAAATATCATCCAATAATTCGAGCTACATTATTACATGGTGAACTTGTTAAAATTCATCCTTTTGTTGAACCTAATGGCAATAGGTACTTTTTTATTTGTAATAAATTACGAGCTTGTGCTCGCTTTTTTTAAATATAATTTTTTCAAATAATTGATGTGTAATAAGTGATTTATCAAAATCGCTAATTTCATCATCTGTAAGTATATCGTAAGCATCTTTACATTTTTTAAATATTTTATTTCGTACAATTTCAATATCTTTTGTTGCACTTAATTCTTGTAATTTTTCTGATAATTTTTGCTTTTCTAATTGTAGTCTTTCTTTATTTTCTTTATATTCTTCTATTGTGTCTACACCATTTTCATAAGCAATTTTTATTCTTTTTTCTTTTAATTCTATTTGCTCTAATTGTGTTGTTAAAATATTTATTTCACTATCATTACTAAAAGCTGTACTACTGATTTCAATGTTAATTGGTTTGTTTTCAAAATCATTTTTTATTTGTTCTAATATCGCATTTTCTACATATTTTACTTTTATTGAATGACTTATATTGCATCTACCATGGGTATAACCAGTACATTGAAAGCTATCGCTATTTTTTACAATCAGTTCTCCACAAGAATCACACCTAATTAGTCCCCGAAGCCAATGCTCGTGTTTGACTGTTTTTTTTCTTTTATTGCCATAAATTTTATTCATGTCATTAAGTTTTTTCTGTGTTCTTTCCCAT
Source organism: uncultured Bacilli bacterium (assembly GCA_947629465.1). Taxonomy (GTDB): domain Bacteria; phylum Bacillota_I; class Bacilli_A; order RF39; family UBA660; genus SIG200. Next base: position 2,390 of record CANRDZ010000008.1, read on the forward strand.
AAATCATCATCTATTATAGCAGGAAAATCGCATTTTTTACTAATTGTATCAGGATTATGCCAGTTTCTTTGCATACCTCCTTCTGTCCATCTATTGTAACCTATATAAACAGGATTATTTAAAATCCAATTGACAGCACGGTCACTAAATTTGCCATTATTTTTAGTTTTGATACCGATTGAATTCAAATAACGAGTTATATTCATTTGTGATTCACCATCAACGAATTTTTGAAAAATCATTTTTACAATTTTTGCTTCATCTTCTTTTATAATCATTTCTCGAATTATTTTTTCTCCGTTTTTATCTCTCCGGATTTCTTTTACAATTTTTTCATATCCAAGTGGTGGGCGACCGCTATGTTCGCCACGTTCAGCCTTTTTTCTTTGTCCTTTTTTTGCTTCATCTGATAGATTCATACTATAAAACTCGCCCCAAGTTTCAAGGTTGCTTTCTACCATCATCGCTAGTTTTTTATCTTCGGGCAATATTTCCTTAACCGCAACAATTTCTACACCATATTTTTTTCTTAATCGTGATTTATATATTATACTATCTTCTCGATTACGAGCAAATCTATCAAATTTATGAACTAATATAATATCAATCGGTTTTTCTTTTGATTCGGCTTTAATAACCATATTTTGAAATGCTGGTCTTTTATCCGCTCTCGTTCCTGATATACCAGCTTCTAAAAATATATTTTCTTTAGGTATCATAATATTATTTTGAATACAATATTTTATAATATCTTCGAGCTGTGCTTCGGGACTGAATTCAGTTTGCATATCAGTACTTACACGTAAGTATGCTGCACCAATTTTTACTTTTATATTAGAATCAAGAGCATTTATATGATGGATTAAATCTTTATAAATAGGAAGATTATTCAACAATTGATCCACGGTTAAAATTTCTAAATTATTACTCATTTTTTCATCTCCAATTATTGCTAAAAATATTATTATTTGCTATAATTGAGATACACAAAAAGAATTTTCGTGGTAGATTATTTTTATTTGTGTACTCTTTTATAGAGGGGCTCATTGTTAGTAGCAATGAGCTTTTTTTATTTAACTTTTTTCTGCGTTTTTATAAAATCACTAATTTTAATATATATCCATTTAATAGGATAAATTAAACAATATTTTATAAATAGGTAGTATGGTAAAACAAATATCCAATATAAAATATTTAAAAATAGATATTCGCTCACTTTATAACTTGATGTATAATATCTTCCTTTGCCTATTTTTGTGACTGTTCGTATTCTTTGGCTCATTTTATTACCTCTTTTCTACATTTTGTGCATAAAACTAAACATTTAAGACAAATTTGATGAAATATATAATATATCAATAGTAAAATAAATATTTTATAATATTGCCCCGAGAGGGGGGATGTGCAATGAATATTGCTAAATTATATATTTTTCTTAAGAAGAACGGGATAAATGAAGAATTATTTATCGCCATCATCAGATTCATCCGAAAATAGGATGAATTTTTTGTTTGCCTTAATAATTTCCATTATATTATTAAATTTTTCTGTTGTAAGTTCATCATTATCATCTAATAAATTATGATCTTTTAATGTCTTTTGAAAAACCTCTATATCGTTATCAATACTACTTTCGCCATAAGGTTTAATTATCGTGATGTCATCATCAGCTAAATAATCAATAGAACAATTAAAAAATTTTGCTAATGATCTTAAAGTAGGAAGTTTTATATTATCTGTACCTTTTGAATAAAAACCTCTTAAAGTAGAATATGGAATTCCTGATTTTGTAGATAGGTCGTGGAGATTTTTAATATTTTTTTTAGTCATTAAATTTTCTAACTTATTTAAAAAGGTCATTTTAATCACTCCTAACAGTTAATATTATATATTTTTTTTCTCGTAATGTCTATAAAAAAATGTCCTATAGGACAAAAAAAAGTAAAAATTTCCAAAAAATGGTTGACAATATGTCCTATAGGGTATATATTTGTATTGTAGTTATCCTGTGGGGCACATTTGAGATAAAAAAATACTACATAGGGTACACAATGAAAGGAGATGAGAACATTGTATAAGAATTTACAAATTTTAATGATTAACAATAATCTTAGTGAAAAAGATATTGCAGAAACATTAAATTTAACTTTGAAAGCTATTCAGCATCGATTTAAAGGAAATACTGAATTTAAAAGAAGCGAAATGTTAATCATTAAAAAGAAATTATTTCCAACTTATACTTTAGATCAATTATTTGATGATGAAATAGAAATAATTGATGCAGAAAAAACTACCACGAAAATTTAAAGATTTTCATCGAAAGGGACACATATTATGAAGAAAAACAAAAAATTGATAGTCGAGGTGGCAAATCCCAAAACAGATGAATATTTCAAAAAGAAAATTGAGGAAATAAACCTTATATTTAAAAAATTATATGGAGTTAATCCAAAAAAATCATAAAGGAGGACAAATAAAAATGATAGAGATATTTATAGGAATTGCAATTGGCATAGTTTTAACTTTAGTTACTCTTTATATTAGAAGCTATTTAAGAAAAAATCATTTAAAGTTAAATACTAGATTTATTATTGGAACTATATTAATTGTTTATCTAATTTATAGTTTTATAGGCATTATAGTATCGCCTGAATATACAAAACCTAACGGAAATGTATGTAAAGGATTTAATTACGGTATTAATGTTTGTAGCGGTGATATAGATGCTGAATAAAAAAAGAATTATGAATTTTTAAAGGCACTTTTCATAATTCTTAAAATGTAAATTTACCTATAAACTTACTCTCTTATTGTATCAAAAATCGGGGAGTAAGTCCACGGGTATTACAAAAAAAGAGAGGCGGTGTCAATGAAAAAAGTAAATAATTATTTCCCGCACGATTTTAATGCGAGAAATGATCTTAAACTTAAAAAAGTAAATATGCAACTTGGATTAGAGGGCATCGGTCTTTATTGGTGTATTATTGAGTATTTATATGAGAATGGCGGTTATTTAACTCTTGATGAGGATATTGATTTATTAGCATATGAGTTAAGAATAGAAAAAGGGTCGATTTTGAATTTAATAGAAAATTTTGATTTATTTAGAAAACAAAAAAACAAATTCTATTCGCCTAGTGTTCTTACGAGACTTGAGGCTATAAATGAAAAGTCAAATATTAACAGACAAAATATTTTAAAAAGATGGGAAAAACAACGAGAAAAAAGCGATACAAATGTTATACCGCTTAATTACGATAGTAATACGACCGTATCACAAACGAATTACTATATAAAAGAAAAGAAAATAAAAGAAAAGAAAATAAAAGAAAATAATAAATCTTTAACTACAACAGATGATATATATTCTTTTATAGAAGATAATTTCGGTCGGTTGTTGTCAGGAATAGAATATGAAAAAGTTAATAATTGGATATCAGAGTTTAATGTCGATATTCTAAAATACGCAATTTCAATTTCGGTTATGAATCAAAAAAAGACTTTTGCTTATGTAGAAGGTATTTTAAAAAATTGGAAAGGCAAAGGATTTAAAACTTTAGATGAAATAAAAGAAGATAATTTATACGGGATATTTAGTAAAAAGTCAAACGAAAATACTGATTCAAAAGAGGAACTATTTGATTATAACTGGTTAGAAGATAATGAAGATGATAGCGAATAAAAACGAGATGCATAATATAATACTTATTTTTTTAAAAATGTCAAGAAAAAATTAAAAAATATAGAATGGAAAGGAAAGATGTTTAAATGTTCGGATTTGTAAGTAGAAAAAAATATGAATTGTTACAAAGTGTTAACCGAGAGCTAGATCTAGATATTAGTCGACTTGATAAAAAACTAGATAGCTGTCAAACAACAATTAATAATTTAAAATTTGAGAATTTGAAATATGAAGAGATTATAGTCAAATATGACAAAGAAATCAATAAATTAAAAAAAGAGTGTGAACTTAAAGAAAAACAACGCAGACAATCAGCAGGAAGATGTGGGAACTATAAGAGAAAATTAAATGCATCTTTAAGAGAGAAAAAAGAAATGATGGATTTAATTAATAATTTAATTGTCGAAAGACAAAATGTTATGAAATTGAAAAAAAGACCGACAATAGAAGAAATGAGAAAATACTTTAAAAGAAAATAGGAGGAGAAAGAAATGTTTAAAGTTACAAGTGTTAAAACACAAAAATTAGAAAGTGAAAATTCAAAATTATTAGGATTAGCAAGAATAGTATTAGATGATTGTTTCGTTATAGGAGATATTAGAATTATCCAAGGTAAACCTGAAAGAGGTATGTTTGTGGCATTTCCTAGTAGAAAGCAACAAAGTGGAGATTTTAAAGATATATGTCATCCATTAAATGCGAAAACAAGAAAATATTTTGAAGATATTATATTAGCAGAATTTATAGCAGGTGATAAAGATGGCGGTAATAATAATATTTAGTTTGATTTTGCTCGCATTAATAATACTTACAATATTAAATTTGATAATAATAGATGATGTTACAAAGGAAAATTCAAAATGTTTAAATGAGTTAAGGCAAGCAAAAGAAGATATGTATAGATTAAAGAGATTTTTAAAAATTAAACAAAACGATATTTCAAAAAAAATTAATAAATTTGAAGATTCTTATAATAAATCAACTACTGATGAAATGAAATATGCAAATCTTGTGTGTTTATATTCTTCATATAGAGAAGAATTACTTTCAAAAGATATAGAACAATTTATTGAAAAAGGACTTTAATTATGAAATATAAAGATCAATGTGATATATGTAAAAAATTTTCATATTGCAAGGGTTATAACAAGCAAGTCCTTTGTGAAGAATGTATTACAAAATTAAAAAAGAGTTATAAAAGCAATAAAATGGTTAAAATATTGCAATTACAATTATGGAAAGATTAATGGAGGAAAAAAATGAAAAAAGATTTACTTAAAATTATAAATCATTATGGCTTAAATGAACAATTAAAGTATCTTCAAAGTGAGATGTTTGAGTTAAATGAAGCAGTATTTGATGCTGAAAAATTATCATTATCCGAATTATTTACAGATGCTTGTTACAATGTAGCGAAAACATTTGCTAATGCTTTGAAACTTGAATTGATAGGATATAAAGACATTAAAAAAGAACATATAAAAGAAGAAATCGCTGATGTAATGGTTATGATAAAACAAATACAATACTACTATAAAATAAATGATAATGAAATTGTTGATATTATGAAGCTTAAAATTGATAGACAATTAGAAAGAATTAAAACTGAAAGCGAGGCAAAAGAAAATGAAAACATACCGAAATAACTGGGAACCTTGCAAATTAGTTGTTAACTTTAATCAAAAGCAATGGCGACAAGATTTAGCATCATTTATAGTAAATAAATTAAATTGGTTCGATGCACGAGTAACTAGATCAAAACTGATTGAAGATAAAAGTGTATATAAAGAAGCAATAAGAGAATTTGAAATATATACAGCAGGAGGAGAAACATTTAAAGTTCAATACACTAATAAAAATGAAATTATATCAAGTTCTAATGATTTAATGGTAAAAGATTATTTAGCAAAGAAAGGAATTAATAAATAATATGGAAGAATTAATTTCAAGAGGATTTAAAAATGAATTCTTGCTTGATATGGGAGTATCTTTAACTAAAGAATATAAAGGTACAGACTATCACTATGGAATAATTATAAGTGAAAACGGGAGTGTATTATTAACTAATTATGATGAATCTGATAACAAAAATATATTTTGCTTAAATTATGATAAAGACTTTGCTAGTGATTTATTATTTATATTAAATCATTTGCAAAAATAAAGAATAAAAAGGGGAATTTTGGAGGGAGATTTTATGCAACAAATTGTAAATAAAAATATAAATGATATTAAAGAATATGAAAATAACCCAAGGAATAATGACAAGGCAGTTGAATATGTCGCAAACTCTATAAAAGAATTCGGATTTAAAGTCCCACTTGTAATTGACAAAAACAATGTAATAGTTGCAGGTCATACAAGATATAAAGCATCAAAAATATTAGGCTTAACCGAAATACCTTGTATAATTGCAGATGATTTAAGTGAGGAGCAAATAAAAGCATTTAGGTTAGTTGATAATAAATCGGCTGAATATGCATCTTGGGACAAAGAATTATTAAATATGGAATTAAGTAATATTTTTGATATAGATATGGAGTTATTTGACTTTAATATAGATAAAAATTTAAAAGATATTATTGATGATGATTATGACATTCAATTGCCTAATAATCCAAAATCAAAAACTGGCGATATATACAAATTAGGAAGCCACTATTTAATGTGTGGAGATAGTACGAATAAAGATGATGTTGATAAATTAATGAATAATGTTTTAGCAGATTTAATAGTAACTGATCCACCATACAATGTTAATTACGAAGGCAAAACAAGTGATGGTTTAAAAATAGTGAATGATAATATGGAAGATGAGAAATTTTATACTTTTTTAAAGCAAGCATTTGATAATTTATTTATTCATACTAAAGATGGTGGTGGCATATATGTTTTTCATGCAGATACAGAAGGATTAAATTTTAGAAAAGCATTTATTGATGCTGGATATAAACTTGCAGAATGTCTAGTATGGGTAAAAAATACATTTGTTATGGGTCGACAAGATTATCAATGGCGACACGAACCAATATTATATGGCTGGAAATTAGGTAATAGTCATTATTTTATAGATGATAGGTCATTAAGTACTGTTTTAGAATTTGATAAACCTACTAGAAATGCAGAACATCCAACGATGAAGCCGGTTGAATTAATCGCATATTTAATCAAGAATTCAAGTAAAAGAAATGAGGTTGTATTAGATTTATTTGGTGGTAGCGGTTCGACATTAATTGCTTGCGAGCAGTTAGAAAGAAAATGCTACATTATGGAATATGATCCAAAGTATTGTGATGTAATAATTGATAGATGGGAAAAATTTACTAATCAAAAAGCAGAATTAATCAGCGGAGATTAGCGATGAATCAGGAAATAAAAATAAATAAAGATTTTTTTGAAAGATTATGTGCATTGCAATGTAATACAAGAGAAATATGCGGTGCTTGTAATTGTAGTGAGGAACAATTAAGGATTTGGTGTAGAAAAACTTATAATGCTGATTATAACGATGTTTATCGAGTTAAAGCTACAAAAGGAAAAATATCATTAAGAAATTTACAATTTAAGTTAGCAGAAAAAAGCCCAACAATGGCAATTTATTTAGGAAAAATATATTTAGGTCAGGATGATAAGAAAGGTGGGAAAGAATGAATAAGATTATAAGATCAATCCTTTCACTAAATAAAACTGGGAAAATGTATATAAAAATAAATACTTTAGAAAACGAAAATGAAACTTTAAAAAATACAATAAAAGATGAACTTTATAAAACTTTTATGGATAAACTAGGGGAACCATTAGAAATGAAGCGATTACGGGATGAAAACAAGATGCTTCGCAAAAAAATAAAACTTTATAAAGAAATGCTTAAAGAAGATACACATCACAAGAGGAAAAAGAAATGATTATTGATGATATATTAGATGTTTGTAAAAAATTAGATGAACTTGATACATTTAATAATGAATCTAATGAAAAATTAAGTTTATTAGATAAAAAAATATCAGATTTATATCATTACTTGGAAAATAAAAATCTAAATTACAAACAATGTTATCAATTTTGTAAAGAATTAAAGTCATTATTAGTGGAAAGAAGAATTTTAAAACAAAATATGTCTATTTATAAAGTATTTAATCTAAATAAACAAAAATTAATTAATGGTATTGAAAATAGACAACTATTTTTAACAGAAATATACAAAGAAGATAAAAATTGGAATGAACCATATAAAAATAATATTTATAAAGCAGAAGAATTAAAAGAAATAATAGAAAGTTAGGTTATTCTATGGATTACATTTTAAATAAATATAGTGATTATGATATTGAGTATAGATATATAAGTTGTATTTTAATAATTCATAAAGCTATACCAGTTAAAACTTTTATGAGTTTAAAGTTAGATTTAGCAATAAAAGGAATATGTGTAAGAAATATTATAGTGGAAGGAAGATAATATGTTAGAAAGTAAAAAAGATAAAAAATTAAGGGAATTATTAGAAATAACAAATATTAGCGATGAAAAATTAGAAAAATTAAATTTTAGAGAAAAGCAAAGATATTTTAAAGCAAAAAATAAATTATGTAAGGTTTTCTTTGTATCAAAAAATGAAAGTGGAAAAGGTTTAACTTATAAAAAGCCTAAAGATAAAAAAGATGGAAGCAATAAGAAAACCGAAAATAGAACTATATAATGATCATTTTGAAAATGCCAAAAGATATGGAATACCGCACGCACAATTAATTATTGCGGATATTCCATATAATTTAGGCAATAATGCATATGCAAGTAATCCGCAATGGTATGTTGATGGCGATAATAAAAATGGAGAAAGTAATCTTGCAGGAAAGAGTTTTTTTGATACAGATAACGATTTTAAAATAAATAATTTTTTTGATTTTTGTACTAGATATTTGAAAAAGGAACCTAAAAAAACAGGGGATAATGGAAAAAGTAATGCTCCAGCAATGATAATATTCTGTGCGTTTGAGCAAATTCCAATGGTAATAGAACAAGGTAAAAAACACGGTTTAATGAAAAGTTATCCGTTAGTATTTATTAAAAATTATTCAAGCCAAGTTTTAAAAGCTAATATGAAAATAGTTGGAGCAACTGAATATGCAATTGTTTTGTATAGAGATAAATTGCCAAAGTTTAATAATAAAGATATATTTGGAAATAACAAAATGATATTTAACTGGTTTGAATGGAAAAAGGATAGTGGGAATGATTATCCTAAAATACATCCAACACAAAAACCAGTAACTTTATTAAAAAGATTAATAGAAATATTTACAGATGAAGGTGATGTTGTTATTGATCCTGTTGCTGGTAGTGGTTCCACTTTAAGAGCCTGTGCTGAATTAAACAGAAATTGTTATGGATTTGAAATAAAAAAAAAGTTTTACAAAGATGCTAAAGAAAAAATGCTGTCAAATATACAAGTACAGCAATCATTGTTTTAGAAAGGAAGAGTGAATTATGAATAATGATAGTGTAAGAGGTTATATTATATTAACTTTGAAATCTTTAGGTTATAAAGAAGATGAAATAGATAAGGTATTAGATGAATTACATTTACAATTTGACACAATTACAGAAGAAGAAGCAGAACAATATTATTACAGTGGCGATTGGAGAGAATAATATGGATGTATGGATAAGAAGCCAAGATAAAAAAAGATTAATACCTAATCCAAATCTTTATGTTATTTGGAATAAAGAAATTAGTGTTGCTTATATAGGAGATACAATAGTTGGACATATTGCTAAATATAAGACCGAAAAAAGAGCATTAGAAGTACTAGATGAAATACAAAGCAGATTAATTGGTAGAAATTTAATTAAATTAAAAGCTAATTTATCGCCATTCAGTAAAAATTGTTTAAAAAAAGAATTTAGAACAAATGCAATTGTTGAAACACCATTATATGAAATTGTTAATTCTACCAATATTATTATTTATGAAATGCCAAAGGAGTGATAAATAATGAATAAAGAAGAATTAGAAAAAATTCATAATAATATCGAGGCAAGAATAATTGATGAAAGAAATATTGGTTATTTAAGAAATAAATATAGTCCTCATTTAATGGATACAATAAATCTTTATAATGAAGTAGTTGATTTACAACTCCAATTAGAAGAAAAAGACAAGATTATTGAAGAAAAAAATAAATGCTTATTAGAAATTGCAAAAGAAGAAATTAATTTTATTAAATATTTAAAATCAAAAGGTATGAATTTTGATAATGAAAGTTGGATAAATGAATTAGAAGAAATATTAGAAAGAGGAAAAAATGAATAAAGATATTAGACAAATGACTAAAAGGCAATTAAAAAAACTGGAATATATAAAACCGATTGAATTATTTAATGCAGTTGCTATAGTACCAATGGGAAATTCACATGATAGTGGCTTTGGATGTATGAAATATATTTTGCTTAATAATTTTAAAATTATTGGTGTAGTTGGTGGAAAAAGTGATGTATTACATATCAATGGGTTTGGTGGATATGGCGATATAGAAGCAGTTAACAAGGCTATAAAGAATCATAGAAAAGGTTATGATTGGCGAATAGATTGTTTATCAAAGAGCCAATGTTTAAGATTATTCTCTGATGAACTATGTCGATGTGATGATTTTATATATAGTGATTTTTGCATTTATGTAAAAGATGGAGCAAAGAAAGGAATAAAATAAATATGCTAGAATTCATATTTTGGTTTGATATTAGCTGACTAATAGGTTTAATTTGTTTGATTATATATTTAGAAAATAGGAGGTAATTTATGGCTCGAAGAGTTAAAACTTTTGGAGGGCAAGAAGAAACTCTACCGATTAAGAATCCAAAACAAATAGAGGCTTTATTATCACATTTTTTAATAAAAAGAGATAAATCTAAAAGTGATATAAAAAAATATCAATGGGATCGAAATTATATGATATGTCTTGTTGGATTCAACACAGCTTTTAGAGCAGAAGATTTATTACAATTAAGAAAAAAAGATTTGAATGGTTATGTACATATAAAAGAAAACAAAACAGGAAAAATGCAAAATTTTAGAATGAATAAAGACTTTTATCAAGAGGTTATCGAATATTGTGAAAGATGGGGGATTACAGATAATGAGTATTTATTTATGGGGCAAAAAAAATCACAAACTTATGATGGAAAAACATATCCCATTATTTTGCCGATAACAAGACAACAAGCTCACAGAATTGTATCTCGTGCAGGAGATGCTATTGGTATTGATTATGTATTTGGTTTACATAGTTTAAGAAAAACTTTCGGATATCAATACTTAAAAAATGGTGGTAATCCTGAAACTTTGATGAAAATGTATAATCACGATGACTATGAATACACAAAAAGATATACACATTGGGGAATCGAAGATGCCGAAGCAGATAGAGAAGCTATGTATATAGGTCTTAAAAATAGTCACAAACAAAAGTTCACAAAAAGTACAAAATAACGATAATAGAACTATTGGTAACATTTTTTTGAAAATTAAAGAATTAAAAATGCCATTTTTTTTCGATATTATAAAAGAAAAATAGATTTTTAGATGTCTAATGAAAAATTTTACAGTTTAAGTGATTATGTAACATTTATTTTGTTTAATTATAGGAGGGAAAAAGGAACAATGAATGGAGAAAAAATAGTTAATGAACTTATATTAAGATTAAAAGAAAAAGATATGATTGAAACAGATTTAATTAGCGATGGTTATCATACTTTTGATAATTTATATTTTCAAAGATGTATATTATTTGCATTTATATGTAATCAAAATAAAAATATTGCTTGGAAATCAAAAAAACATGATGATGGTTCTATGTACGATAATTATTTTATCGTTGGTATAAATACACCAAATGGAGATTATACTTATCACTATCATATGCAATATTGGGATTATTTTAAGATAAAAGAATTAAATAGAGCTCCAAAATGGGATGGACATACAGAGGCAGATGTTGTCGATAGATTATTTAGTTTATTAGATATGGAAAATTAAAAAATGAATATTGGAGAAATATTAAATTCACATATTGATAAAAATAGTGAAAATATATTATTGATATTCCCAAACGAAAGATTAAAAGGTCTTTTTCAAAGTTATTTTGGTGCTGATGGATTAATTTTAATAACAACAGATTTTTTATGGCAAAAGTTAGATGGTTTGAGATATAGAGAGTATAATTTTTTAAATCAATATACCGTGCATAAGTTAGTAGATGATATTGATAAAATGGGTATAAAGGAAGGTGTATTACATGAAGAAAAATAAAGAATATGCAATTTATAAAGGCGAAGATTTAATAATGATTGGTACAGTAAAGGAAATAGCAAAACATTTAGAAATAAAAGAAAAAAGTGTTTTATTTTATCAAACACCTACATATTTAAAAAGACATAGAAATTCAAAAAAACAAAATTACAAGATATTAATAAAAATAGAGGAGGATTAAATTTATGAGTGATTCTATTATTATAACTTTGATTATTTGTGTAACTTTAATAGTTATTTATATAATTGATTATTTAAAGAAGAAAAAATAAAAGGGATTGGAGGCTTAAAATGGATTATAAGGAATATTATGAAACATATTATAATTACAGACAAGCCAAAAATGATTTGCATAAATTACAAAATAATATTGCAGATGTTATAAGTTGTTTAATATCAACAACATCCAAAATGAAAGATGATGTTAGTAAAAGTAGTAATACGAATGATAAAATATTAACTTTAACAGCTAAAAAGATAGAATTAGAAAGTCAAGAACAACTAGCAAAAGATTTGTTAAAAATAAGAACAGAACAAAAAAATGATGCTGAATTTGAATTACGAAAAAGCACAGATTTAAAAGATGTTGTATATGTTAAATATTATATAGATCATATACGACCAAAAGAAATATCAAAAACATTGAACTTTGCTAGAAGCTATATTTACAATTTATTAGGCGATATAAGGGCATTTATTTATGAGTATGACAAAAAACATAAAAAAAAGTAGAAAAGAGGACACAAAACATAAAAAAGCATAATTTTGATATGTTATAATGCTATCGTAGGAGTGTTCCTGAAAGGCAATCAATAAAGGTTGTCTTTTTTTATGGTGGTTGATATGGCAAAAGATTATTCAAAAAAGTTTTATAACTCTAGTGCTTGGAAAAAGTTAAGTGAATATATTAGAGTTTCAAGACATTATACCTGTGAGGAGTGCGGAGAGTATGGTACACAGGTGCATCATATTATTGAGATAACACCTGAAAATATAAATGATGCTTCTATAACCCTTAATGAGAACAATCTCCAATTGCTTTGTGAAGAGTGTCACAACAAAAAGAGAAAAAAGGAGGCAGATGTTAACGATGGTTTAAGATTTGATGCCAACGGAGATTTAATTCCCGTTGATGATACCCCCCTGTCTAAAAAATAGAAACAAATACCTCCTAGACCGAACGCAAAGCTTCAAAAAACTGGAGAGCATTCGCATATGTGAGGGGGGTAAGACCAAAAAGGAGGCAAAAAATGACAAAAGAAGAAAGGATACAGTCAGAAATAAAAAGACTTCAAGAGATATTTAAAAATATACCAGCAAACGAATATAAAAGCATTATGAAGCTGATTGAAAACCTAGCTTTTATGGCTGTAACTCTTGATGATTTGATTGAAAAAGTAAATAAAGAGCCTCTTGTTGTAGAAACTGTTAATGCTACACAAACTTTTTATAAAGAAAATCCAGCATTGACCTCCTATAATAAAATGTATGCTAATTACATCAAAGGATTGCAACAATTAATCTCTTTATTGCCTGAAGAATCCAAACCATCAGAAAATGCTGATGATGATGAACTTATTTCTTATTTAAAAAAGAAGAATAAGCGATTGAAATGAGAAAGAAGAACTATATAAGAGAATATTATGATAAAATTTCTACCGGTAAAATAAAAGCATCAAAAAAAGTTATTAGACAATTTGAATTATTAGTTAATGAATTAGATAATCCTAAAATGCTGGGTAATAATTGGGCTTTTGATATTGATAGAGCTACTGATCCAATCGAATTTATAGAAACCTTTTGTAAACAAACACAAGGCACAAAAATAGGACAGCCATTAAAATTAGAATTATTCCAAAAGGCAAGAATTCAAGCAATCTATGGTTTTATAGACAAGAAAACAGGAATGCGAAGATGTCGAGAAGCTGCAACTATTGAAGGAAGAAAAAATGGCAAGACAACAGAAAATGGCGGATTAGGATTGTATTCATTAATAGCTGATGGCGAAGGTGGTGCAGAAGTATATTTTATTGCCACAAAGAAAGATCAAGCAAAAAAAGGTTTTGTTGAAGCATCTAATATGGTTAAACAAAATAAATGTTTATCTAAACATATCACTAAAAGAAGAACAGATTTATACTTTCCTACAACCTTTTCTACAATGGAACCTTTATCAAGTGATTCTAATTCATTAGATGGATTAAATTCATCATTTGCTAATATTGATGAGCTACATGCAATAAAAGATAGAAATTTATATGATGTTATTAAACAATCAATGAGTGCTAGAGAACAACCATTACTTTTAATTACATCTACAAATGGTTTTTATCGTGAAACTATTTATGATGACCAATATGAAATGTATGATAATATTCTTTATGAAAAAAACGGATATAAGTATGATGGTACAATTCTTGCTTTCATTTACGAATTAGATGATCCTGATGAATGGCTAGATGAGAGTTGTTGGATAAAAGCTAATCCCGGTCTAGGGAAAATAAAGTCATTAAAAGAATTAAGAGGTTTTGTTGAAAGAGCAAAAATAGATGATAAATTCAAAAGAACAGTATTAGTAAAAGATTTTAATTTTAAAGCATCAAGCGAGAATGCTTGGTTATCTTGGGAAGATTTGTTTAATGATAAAGTCTTTAACGTAAAAGATATGAATTTTAGATATGGCATAGGAGGTGTCGATTTATCATCAACAACCGATTTAACATCCGCAAAAATGATATGTATGAAGCGAGATGATCCAAACATATATGTAATACAACAATATTTTCTACCGGAAGCATTATTTGATGAAAGATGTGCTTTATCAGAGAAAGCAGGAGATAATGTTCCATATAGAATTTGGTACGAAAGAGGATATATAACATTAACAGAAGGAAATAAAGTTGATTATAAAGCAATAACGCAATGGTTTAGAGATTTAAGGGATAAATTAGGTATTTATTTATATAAATGCGGATACGATCCTTGGGGTTCAACGTATTGGATTGAAGAAATGAAAACTGAATTTGGAGAAAAGGCGATGGAACCAGTTATACAGGGAGCAAAGACTTTTTCTATTCCAATGAAAAACATGAAAGCTGATTTTCAAGCTAAAAAAATAATTTATAATAATAATCCAATAGATAAGTGGTGTCTTTCAAACACAGTTATTAAACAAGATGAAAATGAAAATATAAGACCAATAAAACCTAGCAATCAAAGAAAACGTATAGATGGTGCAATGTCTTTAATAGATGCTTATGTTATATACAATAATCATAAAGAGGAATTTGAAAATATAATCTGAAAGGAGTTGAATGTAAATGGCAATAAAAAGAAGTATGTTTAAAAGTATATTTGGTAAAGATAAGCAGGAAGATAATAAAGTTACTTTAACAAGATATAAATTTTTAAATAATTATGATTCTTCCTTTAGTCCTTGGGATGGAAAAATTTACAACAATGATATTGTTAGATCTTGTATAAGACCAAAATCTAATGCGGTTGGAAAATTACATCCAATTCATATAAGAACAACTGGTAATGACGTAATAATAAATCCAAATCCACATATAAAATATCTTTTGAGATTTCCTAACAAATATATGAATATGCAAAAGTTATTAGAAAAAATGATGAATCAAAGAGAAATTACTAATAATGCGTTTGCATTTATACAAAGAGATGCAACTGATACACCTATTGCTATATTTCCTGTACCAACAAATAATGTCGAATTATATGAAGATAAAAAAGGCGACTTATATATGAAGTTTTTCTTTAAAACAGGTCAATATATGACAGTCCTATATGATGATGTTATTCATTTAAGAAAAGATTTTAATGAACACGAATTTTTTGGAGAAGATGGATATAACTCTTTAAAAAATATTATGAAAGTAATTGATACTACTGATAAAGGAATAGTGTCAGCTATCAAAAACAGTGCTGTTATTAAGTGGATAATGAAATTTAAAACAGTTTTAAGACCGGAAGATAAAGAAATAGAAGTAAATAATTTTGCAGATGCTTATTTAGATATTGAAAAAACACAGAATATTGCTAGCACAGATCCTAGATATGATATTGAACAGGTTAAAGATAATTCTTATGTTCCTAATGAAGGGACAATCGATAAATACGAAAAAAGACTTAAGAATTATTTTGGTGTATCTGATGAAATAATAAAAAATAGCTTTAATGAAGATCAATGGAATAGTTTTTATGAAGCGGAAATTGAACCAGTGGCAAAAGAATTAAGTGATCAATTAACTTTAAAACTTTTTAGTAGACACGAAATTGAATGTGGAAATGAAATCATATTTGAGGCAAGTTCACTTGAATTTGCAAGTATGAAAACAAAATTGGAATTAAAAGAAATGGTTGATAGAAAATCAATGACACCTAACGAATGGAGAAAAGTTATGAATTTAGGTGCGGTTGATGGGGGAGATGTTTTGCTTCGTAGATTAGACACGGGAGAAAGCAACACGACTCCGACAGAAGATAAAGAAGGTGATAAAAATGATTAAAGATTCAAAAGATAAAAATATGAAAAAACTCGTTGATAAAGGTTATGAGTTTAGAAGTTTCAAAGGATTTGAAATACGTGCGAAAGATGTTGATAATGAATCAAATGAAATGATAATAGAAGGTGTTGCTTGTGTATTTGATAAACCAACTGTTCTTTTTGAAGATGAAGGAATAGAATATAAAGAAGTGATTGATAAAAAGGCGTTAGATGACACGGATATTTCTGATGTCATTTTTAATTACAATCATAGTGGTAGAGTTTATGCAAGAACACGCAATGATTCTTTACATCTAGAAGTAAAAGAAGATGGGCTTCACGTAAGAATTCAACTAAATCCTGAAGATGAGGGACACAAAGAATTATACCGTGATATTAAAAGTGGCTTAATAGACAGAATGTCTTATTGTTATATAGTTTCTGATGGCGGATTTGATTACGACATAGAAACACATACGAGAAGAATAACTTCTATTAAGAAATTGTTCGATGTCAGTGCGGTGGATATTCCCGCTTATGACAGTACTTCAATTTCTGCAAGGTCAGTTTTGGATTTGGAAAAATCCGAAATGGAAAAACTGGAAAGTGACATCTTGAAGAAGAAGCAAGAACAAAGAAAAAGAATTGCTTTAGCAATAGAAATCGAAAGGAAGGTAAAATAATATGACTATTGAAGAAGTAAAAGAAGAATTAAAAAAAGTTAATGATTCATTAAATGAAATCATTAATAAATTAAACGATGAATCAAATGAAGATGATACAAAAACTTTAGAGGAAGAATCTAGAAAATTATTAGACAAAAAAGATCAATTAACAGAAGAATTAAAAAAATTAGAAAGAAAGGAAGAAAGAAATACTATGGCAAAAAATATAAATGATGGATTAAATGTTGCTACAAATGTAACACCAGTAAAAGAAGTTGCTGAAACTAGAAATTATACAGAAACTTTAGAATATAGAAATGCATTTAAAAAATATGTATTAACTGGCGAAAAATCAAAAGAATTAAGAGCAGATGCAACGACAAAGACTACTGATATTGGAGCAGTAATTCCAACATCAATAATGAATAAAATCTATGAAAAACTAGAAACTTACGGAAAAGTATATTCAAAAATAACAAAAACTAATTTTAAAGGTGGATTATCAATTCCAACTTCTGATTTAAAACCAAAAGCATCTTGGGTTGCTGAAGGCAAAGGATCAGAAAAACAAAAGAAAACAACTGGTTCTATTGTATTTGCTTATCACAAATTACAATGTAAAGTTGCTGTAACACTTGAAGTTGATACTGTATCTCTTGAAGTATTTGAAAGTACAATTGCAAATAATATTACTGAAGCAATGATTATGGCAATTGAACTTGCTGTATTCCAAGGAACTGGTTCAGGTCAACCTAAAGGAATTTGTACTGAAGTATCAGCAACAGAAATTGAAACTCTTGATTATACAAAATTAACAGAAATTGAAGGTAATATTCCAGAAGCTTATGATGATAAAGCGGAATACTATATGACAAAGAAAGATTTTTATACAAAAGTTATCGGTTTAGTTGATGATAGTAAGCAACCAATTGCACGTGTAAATGTTGGTATCGATGGAAAACCTGCACCTGCAATTTTTGGTAGACCAGTAAACTTCATTGCTAAAGAAAACCTAGGAGAAAATCTTATGGTCGTTGGTGATTTATCTGATTATATTTTAAATAGTAATTTACAACTTACTATGAAAAAATATGTAGATGAAGATACTGATGATATTATTAATAAAGCTACTATGCTAGCAGATGGCGGACTTGCAAGTAAAGATTCATTCCAAGTTATAAAAATTTCTACACCCTAGTGAGCCCGAAGAGGGCGATATTAACTCTGTAACAGTTAATATAACTTCAGGAACAATAAAGAAATCTGAAGCGGTAGCCGATAAGGAGATAGGTTCTGTTTCTGTTGAAGGTGGAACAGAACCTTATTCTTATGAATTAACTGGAACAGATGCTGATAAGTTTAAAGTTGAAGAAACAAAAGTAAAAATTAAAGAGGACATTACTGAAATAAAAACTTATACAGCAAAAGTAAAGGTTACTGATAAAAATAGTAAAGAAAAAGAATCATCAGATTTTTCTTTAATAGTTGAAGATGATCCGGAAATTACTTCTATTACGGTTACACCTGAACAAGGATTAACAGATCCAGTAGAAGCAGAAGCCAAAGTTGCAAGTTTAAGTTGTGAAGGTGGTACACCTGAATATACTTATTCTTTTGCAGGAGGTACAGATGATGAAAAATTTAAAATTGATGGCACAGAAGTAAAAGCAAATCAACAATTAACAGAGAACACTTACACTATTAAAGTTAAAGTTGTGGATAGTAAATCAAAAGAAAAAACTTCAGATGATGTGACAATAACAGTTTCATCTAGTTTAGATGATGCAACTGGTGATGATAATGGACCACAAATTTTTGATGATAATTTAAAAAAAAGTAAAAAGTAATAATTATGAGAAAGAAAGGTGATATTGTATGTTAATAGATGATAATAAAGAAATACTCAATATAATTAAAAAGAGATGTTATATTACTACTTCAATTTATGATGATGAAATTACTTCTTTGATTAATTCTTGTATTTTAGATTGCATCGAAGCTGGAGTTGACAAAAAAGTATTTTCTAAAAAAGGCGATAATTACGATGATTTAATTTTGAATTGTATAACTAATTATGTTAAAGCTTATCGTGGGAATGATAGATCTAATACAAATCAATATATGGAAATGTATGAAAGTATTAGGAATAAATTAACATTATTAAAAAATTATAACACAGGTGATTCTAATGAACTGTAATTGGAACCATGCAATATCACTTATTTCTTATAAAAAAACTAAAGATAAAGATGGATTTGATATTATAGAAGAGATTATATCTAATCCAATTCCAGCGAACTTTAAATCTATAACTAGAGCCGAAGAAGAACATTCTAAAAAACTAGGATATAATGCCGATTTAATGATAGAAATAATGGCAGTTGATTATAGTAACCAAGAAACTTTACTCGATGTTGATACTAATAAAAAATATGCAATAAAAAGAACATATGCAATTTCATCTGAAATATTGCAATTAACTGTAACCGATTTAACAAAGAGGCAAGAAAATGGCAAGATTTGATGTCGAATTGCCTACTGAATTAATTAATGTTTTTACAGAACTGGATGATAATTTAGATAAAATATTTGGAGAAATGACAACCGCAGGAGCAAAAGTAGTACATAAAAATGTTTTGTCTAATATGAAAAGTGCCTTTAAAACAACTCGCTCATTAGAAAAAGGTTTAAAAATAACTAGAGTTTATAAAACAGCGAGCGATGATGGTATCAACACTAAAGTTGGTTTTTATGGATATGATGGAATACCAACAAAAAAATATCCACAAGGGACACCTATACCATTAAAAGCTATGGCTCGAGAATATGGAACACCAACAGAGGCGAAAAAGCCTTTTTTTCGTAAATCTTTTAATAAATCACAAATTGAAGCTGAAATGTTAAAAGTACAAGATAAATATATAAAGGGTGATGGATAATGAATAGTGAATTACAAAATATACTAGGAGATTTCTTATTAATTGATAGTAATAGTGTTCCAGTATCACAAACAAAATATACAGGGAACGAAAATACATATGTTGTATGGTCTATTATAAATGAAACTCCAGCATTAAATGCAAATGATGAGGATTTAGCGAGTATTGTATCAGTTGATATTGATATCTGTAGTATTACTAATTATTTAAAAATAAAAAAGGAAATAAAAAAAATAATGCAAGCCAATGAGTGGGTTTGGACAGGAGATAGTGCCGAGATGTTTGATGAAAACACAGGTCTTTACTATCAAACCTGCACATTTGAAAAAGAAAGGATGATATAAAAATGGCAAGAATTGGTTTTAGAAAAGCAAAATATAACTTTCACGATGGAGATAAATTAAAAGAGGTGGAAGATAAAGTACCTGAATTTGAAAAAGTAGTCGATGAAAAATTTGCTCCAAATAGAGCGAATGCAGAACTATATGCAAATGATAGTTTAGCTGAATCAGATTCTTCTTTTATTGATGGTACAATTACAATAACAATAGCAGATGATGAAGATAAATTCGTAGCAGGCTTATTAGGTAATAATATTGTTGAAGATGGAGAGGTTACACAAAATGTTGATGATATGGCTCCGGAGGTTGCTTACGGTCATATTATTCCAAAAGTATATGGCGGAAAACATAAATATAAAGTTGAGTTCTTCCCTAGAATTAAATTCACAACAATAACAAGTGATAATAAAACTAAAGGATCAAGTGTAGAATTTAGCACATCTTCAATTGAAGGAAAAGTTATGCGTTTAGAGAAAGATTTTAACGGTTTAAAAGAAGGAGACTGGGAAAAACATAAAACTTTCGATGCAATAGAAGATGCAGAACAATATCTTGATAAATTATTAAAACCTTATACACCCTAGTGAGCCCTCAAAAAAGGTAACAGTAAGTCTACCCGAGGGCGAATTGTTAGGAATGAATGTAAGTGATTTGCAAGATGCCCAACTTGATGGTGATAAGGTAACAGGAACATCAAAGTATGTTCAAAGTTTCCCTAAATTTTCAAAGAATGCAAAAGGTAATTTTCTAGCAATAAAATGTGATGAAGCAACAAAAGGCGACACCATAAACTGGGAATTATCAGAAGCACAATCAAAAGGTAGTGGAAAGTTAGATTCAGATGGTACCTTAATAGTTCAATTACATTCAAATACACAAAAGATAACATTAAAGAACGGCGAGACAACAAAAGTGTTAGATTTAACTGGTTTAACATTAAGTCCCGCAGAATAAAAGCAATAATAAAAATGGGATTAAGACAGAAAGTCAAATTTGATTTTCTGTTTTTTTGCCATAAGGAGGGAATTTTAAATGAAAGATAAAGTTGGTTATATTAAAACCGCCAAAAGGACTTATCCAATTTGCTTTAACTTAAATGTATTGGAAGAAATACAAGATACTTACGGTAGTTTAACCGCTTGGGGAGAAATTGTCGAAAGCAAAGAAAAAGATAGCATTAACATTAAAGATTTAAAAAAAGGTCTGATGATAATGATTAATGAAGCAATTGATATGGAAAACGACAATCTTCCAGTCGAGGAACGCAAAGAATTAGTTAATGAAAAACAAGTTGGAAGAATTATATCAGAGGTAGGTTTTGAAGAAACAACAAAAATTATAATGGGATTAACAAAAGAGTCCACAGATACAGAAGATAGTTCAAAAAACGTGTAATCCACGAGGAATATGATGATGAAATCGACTTCTCGTGGATTTATTTCGTAGGACATACATTGTTACATTATTCTGATAAAGAAATTGGAAGAATGACATATTGGAAATTTCATAAATTATACACCCGTTATAAGAATCATTACGATTTCACTTTAAGTGGCAGAACTTATAGTGAACTTGATGATATGGCAGATCACGATGGGGAATTTTTGCCAGATTAGAGGGGAGGTAACATATGGCAGGTTCAAATTTTGGAGGAACTGTTAAATTAACTGGAGAGAGTGAATATAGCAGAGCTTTAAAAAATATAACTAGTGAATTAAAAACAATGGGCAGTCAATTAAAATTAGCAACTGTTGAATTTGAAAATAATGGTTATAAAGTAGGAGATTTAAGAGCTAAAAATGATGCCCTAAAAAGTAAATTACAAGAAGAACAGCAAGCCGTAAAAGTATGTGCTGATGCAATTAAAGATTTTACATCACAACAAACAAAAAATAAAACAGAAATTGATAAATTAAATAGTTCTTTAAATGAAGAAAAACAAAAATTAGATACAATGAAGAATAGCACAACAGCTACCTCTACCGAAATATCAAAGCAAGAAAAAGTCGTTGCTAATCTAGAGAAAGAATTAGTGCGTTCACAAACGGCATATGATAGCAATAATCGTAAAATCAATGATTATACTATAAAAATGAACGATGCTGAAACTGAATGTAGTAAATTATCAAAGGAAATAAAAGATAATGATGATGTATTAAGTAAATATGGTGATTCAGCAAAGGCTAGTGCAAAGACAGTTAAAGAATTTGCAACAGAAGAAGATAATGCAGGCTCTAGTACATTAAAATTAGGAGATTTAATAAAAGCAAATCTTATTAGTGAAGGTATAATTGCTGGTATTAAAGGTTTAGCAGGTGCCGTTAAAGAGGTTGGTAAGGCTTTTATTAATTTAGGTACAGAAGCAGTTAAAGGTTATGCCGATTTCGAGCAATTAGAAGGCGGTGTAAAAACATTATTTGGTACAGAAGCTGGTAGTGTAGAGGAATATGCCGAAAGTGTAGGAAAATCAGTTGGAGAGGTTGAAGAAGAATATAATAATTTATTAACCGCCCAACAACAAGTATTTAATGATGCTAATAATGCATATAAAGATGCAGGTTTAAGTGCAAATGAATATATGGAAACTGTAACATCATTTAGTGCAAGTTTAATATCTTCATTAGATGGCGACACAGTTGCAGCAGCATCAGCATCAAAGCAAGCAATTGTTGATATGGCAGATAATGCAAATAAAATGGGAACAGATATATCAATGATACAAAATGCCTATCAAGGATTTGCAAAACAAAATTATACGATGCTAGATAACTTGAAATTAGGTTATGGTGGTACAAAAACCGAAATGGAAAGACTTATTGCCGATGCTAATAGAGTTAAAGAAGCCAATGGGGAGATGGCAGACTTATCTATCGATAGCTTTGCTGATGTTACAGAGGCTATTCATATTATACAAGATGAAATGGGAATAACAGGAACAACATCAAGAGAAGCAAGCATGACAATAACCGGTTCTATTAGTGCGATGGGTTCCGCATGGAGTAATCTTGTCGCTGGATTTGCGAATGGCGAAGCCGATTTACAAGGTTTAATCAGTAATTTAGTAGATAGTGTTATTACAGCATTAGATAATATTTTGCCAGCAGTAGATCAAGCAGTTAATAGTATAATGGAAGCTGTGCCTGAATTATTAAATCATATCATAGAGCATCTTCCTGAATTTTTAGAAGCAGGTTCAAACATACTGAATTCTTTAATATCAGGAGTACAACAAAATATGCCATTAATTGTTGAGGCAGTTATGCAAATAATATCCACTTTAATTAATACCATTATTCAAAATCTACCTCAAATATTAGATATGGGTATTCAATTAATCGTTTCTTTAGTGCAAGGTATTGCACAGCAATTGCCGACTTTAATACCTCAAATGATTAATGCTGTTGTTTCTATGGTTGATACATTATTAGATAATATTGATTTGATTATAGATGCTGGTATTCAATTGATATTAGGTCTTGCCGAAGGTTTAATTGATGCCTTGCCTGATTTAATAGACAAAATACCTGAAATAATCGATAAATTGATTATGGCTATAACAAACAATCTACCAAAATTGATAGAGGCTGGTATTACATTAACAGTAAAATTAGCGGAGGGGCTTATAAAAGCAATTCCGCAATTAGTATCAAAAATACCTCAAATTATTACATCTTTAATTAATGGTTTAGCAAACGGTTTAGGTAAGATGTTAGATATGGGAAAACAATTACTTGGAAAAGTTAAAGATGGTATTACAAGTGGTATATCCGGAATGCTAGATATTGGAAAAAATTTAGTTCAAGGCTTATGGAATGGTATTAATAACGCAAAGGATTGGGTTCTTGATAAAATAAAAGGTTTTGGTAAATCAATTTTAAATGGAATCAAGTCTATATTTGGTATTAAAAGTCCATCCACAGTTTTTAGAGATGAAATCGGTTCAAATTTAGCAAAAGGAATAGGTGTTGGATTTGAAGAAGAAATGTCAGATGTAAATACTACTATTAAAAATTCGTTGCCTACTGAATTTGATTTGACAACTGATGTTAATGTTAATAAAGGTATTAACTCAAATGGTATAAATGGTTCTGTTGGAACATTTGGAGGAAATAACTATGAAACAAATAATTTCAATTTTTATTCCACTAGTGATTCTCCAGCTGAATATGCAAGACAAGTAAGAAAAGAAATGCAGTATTTAAAATTGGTTAATGGATAGGAGGGAAACACAATGTCAAAAAAAATTATATGTAAATCGAGTTTAGGAGAAACCATTACATTTGAATATAGTTTCCCTTTCTTTTTAATTAGTATAGATGGAATTCATGAAATATTAGGTTCTATTTCAAGTATGAAGAGTGCATTTGCAATTGGAGAAAAATATATTGATACAACCGTTCAAAAAAGGAATATCATTATTAAAGGTGCATTCAGGTGTACTAAAAATGATGATGCCTTAAAAAGTAGAGATAAACTATATCGTGCATTTCCTTTAAAAACATTAGGAACATTATATTATTATGAAAAAGAATTAGCACGTAAGATTAATTATTATGTTGAAAGTGTAAGTATAGATGAAACTGGCTTACATAGAAAGTTTCAAATATCTTTACTATGTCCTTATCCGTATTTTACTGATTTAGAACAAAGTTCAAGTCCAATGGCAACTTGGAGCCCAGCTTTCAAATTTGCTTTAAAAATTCCTAAATCATCAGGAATTAAATTTGGTACAAAAAATACAACCTCAATGGCGACAATAGTTAATTCAAATAATATTGAATATGGTATGACAATTACTTTTAAAGCAAATGATAGAGTAGTCAATCCATCATTATTCAATGTTGATACAAGAGAAGAAATGAAAATTGAAAAAACTATGGAAGCAGGGGATAAAATAATTGTTACAACGCATCGACAAAATAAAAATATAGTCTATATACCAGCTTCATCAGGAATTGAAGAAAATATTAATAATTTAATGGTGTATGGAAGCAATTTTTTGCAAGTTCATATAGGAACGAATACATTTAGATATAATGCAGATGAGAATGTTGATAATTTAGAAGCAATTATTGAATATCTCCCTGAATATGAGGCAGTATAATGTTTACAGAATTTGATTTATATGTTTATGATAGAAATTTAGAATTTAAAGGCATTATAGATTTCTTTATTTCTTTGCGTTGGAGAAGAAAATATTTTGAAGCGGGAGAATTTGAATTACATATACCTTTAGATTCTAAATATGCAAAATTTTTGCAAGAAGATTATATTATTGTAAGACCTGATGCAGTAGAAGCTGGAATTATAGAAAATTGGCAAATAAAAGATAATGGAAGCAAAGTAGAGGTTACTATTATTGGTAGATTTTTATCTAGTATTTTAGATAGAAGAATTATTAAAAAGCGAATTAATTTTTATGGTAATATTTTAGATGGCGAAAGAAAAATATTAAGTGAAATGACACCGTTTTCTAATTTGATTGTTAAAGATTCTAATATAGAAACACCAAAAATTAGATTCCAATGTACTTATAAAGTTGTTTATAATCAATTAAATAATTTATCGAAAACCTCAACGGTAGCACATAGAATTATACCTGATATAGAAAATAAAAAGTTAATTTATGAAAACTATCAAGGATTAGACCGTACAGAAAGTCAAAAAGTTAATACTAGGTATGAATTTAGTGATGATAAATCAAATATTGAAAATGCCGAATACACTTTTAATGCTAAAACAAAAACTAATTATGCTTTAGTTGGTGGATCAGGAGAAGGAGACAATAGAATTTTAGTAGAGGTTAAAAGCGGGGATTATAATGATTTTGATTTGCGTGAAGCTTTTATTGATGCTTCATCAGAACAAATGACAGAAGATATGCAACTAGATGATTATAAGGAAGAATTAAAGACAATTGGTAATGAAAATTTAACAAATGAAACCGAAACAATAGATGTTACTGTATATGCTGACGACTATAAAAAAAGATGGGATTTAGGAGATATAGTAAATATTAAAAAAGAAAAATGGAATGTTTCGCTAAAAGAACGAATTACAGAAATTGAAGAGGTAATTGAGAATAATAGTCAAAAAATATTTGCAACTTTCGGTACACCATTAGCAGAAGCATTACAAGAAGATTAGGAGGTAGAATATGGAAAAATATTCTTTTTTTAATGATGTAGATAATGATAGAGTGTATTATGCAGAAGATTTCGCAGAATATTTTATACCTTTTTTTACAAATGGTATATTTAACAACGGTTGTAATGTTATTGCAAATAATGATAATATGTCTGTAAATATAGAAGCTGGAAGAGCTTTTATAAATGGTTATAGATATTATAATAATTCATCAAAAAATTTAACTATTGAAAATGCCGATGGTGTTTTAAATAGGATTGATAATATTGTTATTAGATTAGATTTAACAAACAGAACTATTACAACACAAGTTGTTAAAGGAACATTTGCTGATGTTCCAAATGCACCGGATTTAGTAAGGACATCAACGGTTTATGATTTAAGAATAGCAAAGATAAGTATTCCAGCAGGTACAACAGAAATAACACAGGATTTAATAACTGATACAAGATTTATAAATAGTGATTGTGGTAATGTAATATCTCCAATTGAAACTCCTGATACAGAAAAGTTATTTATTCAAATACAAACAGCATTTGATAAACAACTTAATGAAATGAATGCAACTATTAAACAATTTAAAACAGATACAGATGAAATACTAACAAATACAAATGAAAATATTAGTAATAAATTATCAGAATATGATAAAAATTATGAAACAACAATGGATGGATATGATACAACTTTTCAAAAGAAATTAACTGATTATGGTTTGGATTTTGGTACTTGGTTTACAAAAGTAAAGAATACATTAAGTGCTGATGTCGCTGGGTCATTATTAACAGAAATTAATAAGGTAAATGATAGAGTCGATGGTTTAAATATTCCTACAAAAACTGGTGATTTAACTAATGATGCAAATTTTATAGATAAATCTGTATCAGAATTAGATAATTTTTATGATAAAAAGCAAATTGATGCAAAATTAAGTACAGTTTATAAACCTAAAGGTTCAGTAAACACTTTTAGCGATTTAGAAGATAAAAAAGCAACCGCTCAAGTTGGAGATGTATGGGATGTTAAAGATACAGGAATGAATTATGCATACACAGAAGCTGGAGAATGGGATGATTTAGGAATGACAATAGATTTATCAGATTATGCAACAATGGAATACGTGAAAAAAGAAATCAGTAACAGCATAACAAAGGCATTGGAGGCGAGTTATTAGATGGCAAGAACAGATAGTTTAAATAATTTCTTAATAGATGTAAGTCAAGCAATTAAAAATAAGAAAAAAGATGAAACACCTATACCAGCTAAAGATTTTGATAAAGAAATCGAAAATTTAATTACTGGTGGAGTTGCTCCTATGAATGTTAAAAATTTAGTTCTTAAACCCGGCGATTCTAGTTTAAAATTGACTTGGACTGATCCGGAGGATACTTATGATGATGATGGAACATTATTAGTTACTTGGGCTGGAACTAAAGTTGTTTATAAAACAAATGGGTATCCAACAAGTCCAACTGATGGCATACTTATAGTTGATAGTACAACTAAAAATGCTTATAAAACTAATCCATTAGAAATAAATGATTTAACGAACAATACCACATATTATATATCTTTATTTACTTATTCTGATACAGGTCTTTATAATGAAAATATTGCTAATAGAATAAGTGGCACACCTTCAGCGATACCTGCTAAAGTTCCATTTGCTACCGCAACAGATGATGAGGTTAAAAATATTATTGAAGCTCATTATAAAGGACTTATCAATATTGAAGATTACTGGAATGTCGGTGATACTAGAAAAATGCATCTTAATGCTATGGCAAAGGGAACTGGTGCTGATGAAACCCATGTCGCGCAAGATATGACAATGGTTATTATTGGATTAAATCACGATAATTTAAAAACAGAGATAAATGGAAGAACAAAGGCTGCAATTACTTTACAATGTAAAGAATTATTAGGTAATAATGGCGAAGCAGAATGGGCTTATATTTGGGGTTCTAGTACATCTACAGCAAGTGATTCAAATTACTCTAAAAATCCTCGTAGAACTTGGTTAAATGGCACATTTGTTAATTCGTTACCTAATTATGTTCAATCATTAGTTAAGACCGTTGTTAAAAAGAATATTGCAAATCATAGTTCAAATCCGGGTGCAGGTCCAGATACAGAAGATAAGGCATTCTTAACATCTTATCCTGAAATGTTTGGTTCAGCAAGTTATAGTAATTATAAAGGTAGTGTAGCACTTGAAGGAGAGCAATATCCATACTATAATTCAAATAGCAGAAGAATAAAATCTTGGAATAAAAACGGGGTTGCAAGTGGTAACAATAGTTACTATTGGTTAAGAAGTCCCAGCTCTTATGATTCTTATTATTGGCTTTGTGTTGCTAGTGATGGTTCGGCTTACAATA